>JAAZKR010000023.1 GCA_012799725.1 Oligosphaeraceae bacterium
CGCAAAGGACGCAAAGGACGCAAAGGACGCCAGGAAAGGGGGATGAAAAAGAAGCTTGGCGACCTTGGCGACCTTGGCGGTGAAATTAAAAATCGAAAATGGCCTTTTGGGGAAAACGGTTTTGTTAAGCGTGAAATTGAACCAATTATGCCGTTTTTTACTGCTTATGGGATGACTGTGCTTATGAAATAGTAATAGTTTCATAGCAGGCATGAGTATACTCCATGCCTGCTTATCTATATCATTTTTCACGGAGTCAGATACAAATAGTCAAGATTACAGGAGAAAAATGCTGAAATTTCATCGTATGCAGGATTACACCTTCCCGGAATTGAGGGAGGTCATGAAAAATTGCAAAACCATAATCATTCCCCATGGCCTGAGCGAGCAGCACGGGGCGCATCTGCCCTTGGATGTGGATATTCGCAATGCTGATTACATGTCTGCCCGGTTGGCCGAAGGGTTGGATTGTCTGATAGCTCCGACTTTGAACTATTCTTTCTCCGGCGGTATGATGCCTGGTACCATAAACTGTAAGCCCAATACCGTGAGCAATCTGATTGGCGAGATCATCGAATCGCTTCACAGTATGGGTTTCCTGAATTTTATCATTCTACCTGGTCATGGCGGTAGCGAGAGCGTATTTAATTTGAAGGAGTCAATGCGGATTCTGAAGTGGGTTAACCCGGCACTGAAAGACGCCATGATTATTGTCACCGACCTTATCGAGTTTTCTCCTACTAGCAATAAACTGATTGCCGAACATGACTACCACGCTGCCGATGCGGAGACTTCTATGATGATGGCCTGGTATCCCGAGGTCGTGCGAAAGGACAAGATCAAGCTTGACGAACCTGAAGTGGCAGAACGCTTGCGCCAGGATCCGGATTCGTATCAGTATCAGGAGAAATTCAGCGACCTGCCCCAGGAAATAGTTCAGACTTCCCAGCGCACTGATGTAAAAATCGGCGTCATGGGGTATCCTATGCGTGCCTGTGCCGAGACCGGCCGGCGCATCGAGAAAGAATTTCTTGAGAATGCTGTCCCAGCCCTGAAGGCGGCAATTGCACAGGCTGATGCCAAACGCCAGCAGATGAAGTAGCATCTGGATGTAAATTCCCTGATGAACCCATTTTTATAACAATAAACTTTTTCGGCGCAATTCCCGGAACAATTATCTGGCGGTTGAATTTTCCAGTTCATCTGAAATGCCGGTCTGCATAATCCAAGATCGCGTTCCAGTTCTCCGGCGTGATTCCATGACCACCATGCCGCAGATAAAAGCCGATTTCCTGCCCAATGATCTCTTTGCAGGCAGGAAATTTTCTCGTCCCTAGCCCGGTTCCGCCAAAAAGCTTCCATGCAGGCGACGCCGCCACACAACTTGCAAACTGCCCTTTTG
Organism: Oligosphaeraceae bacterium; assembly: GCA_012799725.1. Lineage (GTDB taxonomy): Bacteria > Verrucomicrobiota > Lentisphaeria > Oligosphaerales > Oligosphaeraceae > JAAZIY01. Next base: position 1,403 of record JAAZKR010000023.1, read on the forward strand.
GGTCTGCATAGTCATCCTCATCCCCTGCTGCGATATAAACCCGCCGTGGGGCAATTGCAGCAAGAAGGTAATGAAAATCGAAAGGAATCTTCAACTCCTGTCCCACCAGTCTTGGAAAATTTCCACGGAACCAATGTGGTGCCCAGAGCGCCAACCACTCGAAATTTTCTCCAAAATAATGATGCATCATCTTATCTCCACAGGCTCCAGCTCCGCTGGAAATAACCCAAGCTGGCCGAGGATCGTTTGCCGCGAGCCAAAGCGTCGTCTTGCCTAGGCGGGAATGTCCATGGACAAACAATCTGGTCATATCTAACTCCGGCTGCATTTCCAAGCAGTCTATGCAACGTTGCATGCCCCAGACCCAGGCACAGATGGCTCCAGTATCCCTATGGGGTGATTTCCACTGTTCCTCGGTATAGAAAAAGCGCATAATGGTGTCATTGAACGCCAGCGGATGATCTGGATAAACATCATGATAGGACATGGTTGCCGTGGCATATCCTCTTTCCAGTACCTTCTTAAAATCCCAACGATCTGCCTGCATGGCTCTTCCTTCTTCACCTGCCCTAAATTCAGACCAGCGGCGAGAGCCGGGAATCAGAGGGGGATAAGGAATAAATGGATGAAAAACCACGCCGGGGTCTTCTGTGGTAGAATGATTCCCTTTGAAATTCAGTCCAAAAAATACAGGCGCTGGTCGTGAGGCTGCAACGGGAATATAAAGGAGAAGATGGAGAATTTGCTCCATTCCCTGATGCCGACAGATAATATCAATTTGCCGTCGGATGGCCAGGCCGCCGAAAGCCTTGCCTTCAGATGTGATTTTGCAACTTGTCTGATTACATCGGGGCGGGATTTTCCCATAGACCTGCTCCCGGAAAGGCGCAATCAGCTGTTGCCTTGTCCGCTCTAGAAACTTCAAGGGAGTGCAATCGGAATCGAAAGGAAGAGGCGGCGCTGTCCAAGGGGGAATTTTTTCCTCCACAATATTCATCCGTTCCGCAATCACCTGAATGTCTGGGGGAAGATTTTCTTCCGCAAACTGTTTAGGCACCTGTTTTCTCCTATGGTGTTTGTTATGAATCCCAGTAACATAGCACGGTAAGACTCACTTTCCCGCTTAGGGGGTGGGACTGATGCCCTGAGCGCAACCTGTTTGTTTTATTTTTCTGGGGTGGAGAGCCATTTGCGCCAGGCAGCGCTGATTTTCCTGAGATCACGGTCGTCTACTTTTCTGGTTGCGGGTTCTCGATCAAAATCAAGAATAAAATCCTCGACAAAGAAAATGCAGGGTGTTCCAAGCTGTGGGCTGCGACAGGTGTAATCTACCCATTTGTCATAATATTTATAGACCCAGTTGTCTGCATCGATCAGTTTATCCGGACATGTCGCTCGGGCTAATTCTGCACGAATTTTCATGAGTTCGAAAATATCAGTATCGGGACTAACAATGCCGGTGTCATGAAGTCTGGACATATCGTAGCAGTCTCTGAAATAAGGATGGACTGTGCTACTGTTGATCAGGGCGTCCGGCTTAACAGACTTTGCAGCATCGTAAATGGTTTTCTGATACAAATGCTGCATCTCACAGCCCAAGCATTTTTTTTCGTTGAACACCTTCCATTTCTGATGTCCCGGTATCACGGTTTCTTTATAGTGCCAGTGCCGTCGTCCACGAGCATGCATTTCACTGGGAACATATTGAAGCATATCGATTTTGAAACCGTCTGCGTCATAGCCGTCCGGTGAAAGCAGCTCTTTGACCTGTTGTGTCAAGTATCTCCGGTAAGCGGGATTGGTTGGGTCTGCCCAAACTGCCTGCCCATTGTACTGGATACACCATTCTTTTGGCAAGGCATCCGTATACCACATTCCGAGCCAGAGAAGCACATGACGTCCTATTGCATGCTGGTCGGCGATAAAGTCTTTCAGTCTAGGCCAATTGATTGGGTCTACAGTCAAGACTCCTTGGCAGGACCATCCGACATCAATGATCACCGTTCCAATTGGAATCTGGAATTGCTCCAGCTTCTTCAGCCATTTTCTTACCAACCCTTGGTTATTATACCTCATGCCGCAGAATTCCGGCCCTGGTCCTTCCTGGGCCATTGCCATAGCAATGGAAGCTCCACCCGTGCAGAAACTCGGCAGAGACCACCAGGTCGGCGGCGGCGCTTGCTTTTTTCTGAAAGGATATGCTTTCTTAAGCCCCCGTTTCAGCAAGGAGAAGAAATCTTCATGGTTGTTTCCCTCTGTCTTCTGTATGGAGATATGTTTTCCGGCTTCCTTGGGAGATGTATCTCCTTCCAGATGAATTGTAACGAACAAACAATGCTCTTTCCATTCATATTCGACGGTATTCCAGAGGTGCCATCCTGTGTCTGCACGGACGATATATAGACAGCGTCTTCCATCTTGTCCCTGGATTCCAACCGCAAACGGCGGTGGGGAAAAACGAGCTGTAGATTCCGGAAAATCAAAGCTGTTTCCTTGGCGGAAACTGGTTTCCAGAGGAAGTATTTTACAGCTTCCGTCTCTACCCGGATTGGGATTCCAAAGCCCTGTTGGAAGAAAGCCGACCGCGTTGGTTGTCAAACAGAAAGTCAAATTTTTCGGAGAGTCGATATTCATGTATATCAAAGTCTTCGTGACTGATTTTCAGAAAGCAAAAGTTTCATTGTGGAGATGGATCGGGTGAGAGTATCTAACTGGTTATTGACGCAGGCGTGTTCAGCCACCAGAATCCCTTGATATTTATCGCTCTCCAGCCTGCTGAACAACTGCGCCAGCGGAAGGATGCCGTTGCCGATGGCGGCATTGGAGACTCTGGTTCCGTCTGCCATTTTACTGGAGAGCCAGCCGTCCTTTTCATCCAGACGGCGGTCTTTGCAATGGATGTGAACGATATTGCCGGAAAAAGTATTATATGCATGTAGAAGGTCTTCGCCGGAGTAGTAGAAATTTCCGGTGTCAAAGCAGCATTTCAGACCTGGGATTGCCTTGAAATATTCCTGTAGTCCGCTAATGGTGGCGAAAGACTTGCCAGGACCGTCATAGTTTTCCATAACCATCTGAGTCCCAATATCCGCAAGTTGCTGTTGAAGTAGTATCAAGCGTGAGATGACGATATTTTTCAAATCCGCTGTTTCATCTGTTTCGGGGATTGGCATGACGAATTTTGGACGGACACATTGGGCGTTTTTCAGCAGTTGGTTCAGTCGAGGTTCTACATCCTTTTGGAAATCCAAAAAGCAGTAAATATTGACAATTTGTAGCGGTGATCCAGCCAGGGTGCCAAGAGTCTCCTCAGAAAGCTGGTCAAAATCGATTTCCAAGGTTTTATACCCCAATTTTTCTACTTTTTCACAAGCTTCGGAGAGAGTGCATTTTTCCTGTGCACATATGTCCAGAAGCTGAAAGAAGAACAGCCCGAATTTAATGAAGTCATTCATTGCGCGTCCTCCTTTTGAATCTGTTCGCGTCTGCCGTCTGGGTAGAGCCGGAACCACTGGAATTGTCCCCGCAGGTAGAGATCGCTTTCTCCATCATCTTCGTAGAGATCAACAGGTTCCGGGTCAGGGCCGAAACTGCGTAGGGTCCATTGCTTGTCTTTCCCAAGAAGCGGGATGGTTTTGTTTTCCGGTACGAATAGGGGAGTGGGGGTATTGATATCAACGGGGAATGTCTGTCTGTCTTTTCCCTGGGAAATCAGTTGTCCCGAATAAAAATCGTACCAGTTTCCAGGCGGAAACAGCACTGTGCGTTCCTTGGTGCCAGGTGCGATTGGACAGACCATGAGGGAATCGCCGAAGATCAGTTGGTCATTAATGTCTTCCTCGTTAACTACCTGATATGGATTTTTTGTGGCATCCAATTTCCCGGCGGAGTTGTCAGTCTGCAAATAATAGCCATAGTCCATAAAAACTGACCGGATGGGGGGAAGACCTTTCTGGTGGTATCGGGCAAATGCGGTGTACAAATAAGGAAGAAGCTGCTGACGCAGCTCCAGTACTTGCCGGACGGCTGTTTCCACTTCCGGAAACATCCAAGGACGAAGTTCCGTTGCCCAGGCATTAATCAATACCATGGGAGAAAACGCAATCAGCTGCATACGCCGGAGAAAATCCTCTGCGTTTTTTGCATCGTGCAGCTCAGGGCACCAGAGGGTGCCCGTGAAACAACAGGAGCAAAGCGCTGTGACGTATTCATGAAAATCATATCGGTCATTGTACAGAATACAAGGGAAGGAAACGGCACAGCAATTGCTGCTCCGGGTAAGACCGTAGGTTCTTTGATTTCTGGCCTTGAACATTTCAGTGGTAAAACGCTGGAACAGTACTCCGCAGACATTTCTGTAGGCCTTGCCGGACAATCCCGACGGAAATTCCGCATGATCCGGCCAGAGCCAGGCATCGTAGCCGTCACTTTCATCCAATTTATATCCGCTGACTCCGTAATCCAGGTGATTTTTTTCATGATGCTTTTTCAATATCTTTCTGGTTTCCGGCAGGGCATAATCAGGAACGATGCCGCCCCATACCAGATGCGATCCACTTAGCCGCTTTAGTTCCTGGTAGATGGAGGAGTGCTCTGAAACATAGGGATTCTCCCAGAGATTAACACGAATATTCTGCTTTTTGAGTTCTCCAATCAGGTCAGCCGGGTCTGGAAAGCGTTCTTTTGACCAGTCGTAGCTGCAAGGATAGGCTTTGCTTTGCCAACCCGGTTCCAGGCCGATGACATCCAGCGCAATCTGATGTCTCTTGTAATCGGCGGCAAGCTCCTGAACCTGACGGGCATCCATTTTGATGTTAGTGCGGTGCCAAACCCCCAGTCCCCATTTAGGAGGAAGAAAGCCACCTCCGCAGTAGAGATTGAATCGGCAGATGCAGTCTCTAAGGGATTCCCCTTGGAATATAACAGCCTTGACCCCTGGAGCATTGACGGCAATTTCCATGAAATAGGGGGGATTATTGCAACGCCAGTTGTCATCGGTAGTCCTGTCGCGTTCTATTATCCTGTCCTTATCTTTGTACCGCTGTGCTGTGGCCATATAAAGCGAAACGTCATCAATCGTATCGCAGAAGAAACCGAAACCGGCTGTCGTGGCGACAAAAGGCGTCGGCACATGAGAACACCCATTATCAACACCGCTGGAATGATCCATGCGCAGATGATAGACCTCACTGTCAATGGAAACCCTCTGGAATTTCAGACCTCCCCCGAACAGGTACTCATTTGGCAACAATGGAATTCTGAAAACGATATGATGGCCAACCTTGTTGCAACTGATCCGTTCCGGCCGAGGGAGTGGAGATGCATATCGCAGGGATGTTGCTGGTGGTACGCCGGAAAATTCCGTTAGAGTGTGTCTTGGGGGATCGATGAAGGTTTCCCAGACTCCGGGAAAACTGTTTTGCCAGGTGAGTTCCATAAGTCCTTGTACTACTATCACTCGACTTCTTGTTTTTTAGGAAAGATTTTTACTTTATCCGCAGATTTACTCAGATTAGCGCAGATTTTTTAGGGCGCAGCTTTCTTGTCTTAGGAGCGCATTTTCAAAGTGAGCCCTAAAAAATCTGCGGCATCTGCATAATCTATGCAATCTGTGGACTGGGTCTTTCAACTGGGTTGCGGACGATCAGTCCGCGCCAAGTTTTGTCTCAAAAATGTTTATCTTTGACGCAGGCAGCAGCTGGTGCCTGCCTGCATTTGAATATTCAGGATTTCTCCAGACAGTGCTTCTGTCTCGCCATGATACTCCAAGATGCAGTCTGCTTGTGGCCAGGGATTGACCAGGCGGCATGTTCCGTTGCATTCAGCAAAAATATCCACTTTTTTAACCCGTTCTTGTTTGATGGCAGAAACCAGAAATGCTCCTTCTGCCCTCAAAGTGGAAAAACTGGCAGAATGGCCATCTGGGATTCCGGGAAACAGTCGGATGATGCCACCGTCACTGGTCATCAGCATATCGTTGAGGGAGCCGACGATCGCAAGAGACTCAGTCCAGGGACCATAATATCCATGGGTGGCAACGGACATGGCTCGCATGAGGCCATTGGGTTGACGCCACCGTTTCAAGTAGTCGATCAGAGCCTGGTAATCTTCTGCCACACGCCAAATCCCGCCGCGCAGACGAATGGAGAATCTATAAGGCATATGACCAAAATACCAGTCGTAAGACGGATTTCCCGGAGTCAGAAAATCGGGCGCCTTCTTTGCATCTGCTTTTTTCCCATCAAAATTGAAAAATTCCGGCGCCATGTCTTTTGGCATTTCAGAGAATTGTTCTGGGAGGTGGGATCGGATGTGTTCCCATTCTGCGGCCAGTTCCCTGTCTACGTGGAGAATGGTTGCCGCTTGGCTGGCGCAGTGGAGTGCATATGCCGCATGATAGATGACCTGCGGCTGATCCATGGTGCCGGCATAGCTGAAATCGCATTCTCCCTGATTGGAAGGGAACGCATGGTAGATTCCCTGATCGTCTTCCTGCAAGAAACCGGTATAGAACACCGCAGCTTTCTTTAGGAACGGATAAGCTTTATTCTTCAGAAAGTCCAGATCCTGCGTCAGTAAAAAGCGACGGTAGAAGTAAGCGGCGACCCAGCCGGTCATATAAGCCATACGTCCCAAGGGAAGCGAGCCGAAATAGTCGTCTTCCACTGGAAATGGATAACCGCAGAGTTGGACAAAACATCCGCCGTCAATGCCGTAGTAGTCCCGGGAAATTTTTTCGCCTAGTTCGAGCAGGGGGGCGATGCCTGTAAAATAGGCATCCCCCTGTTCCAAGTGATTGCTCTCATAGGCTCCCATGAAGATGGATTGATAGTTATAGTTTAAATGGTAGTCTCCCCGCCAGAGGGAAAAATCTTTTAGCGCGGAGGGGAAAAACAACCCTGGGGGATAGACGCCTGCCTTCAGAAGAGAGCGTTTCCCATGCATGGCAGCATAGTAGCACTCTTCCAAAACCGGACTGTCGAAGCTGACTCGGGAACGATTCCAGAATTTGTCGCAGGAGTCGGTTTGCGCTTGCAGGTCTGTTTCCCAGTTGCTTTGTTGGGCTAGTTGCATGGCGTCTTCAGCAGAATCTGTGGAGACGCCGAAGCTGAATGTGCCTTCTGAACAGTCCTTGGACGGAGTTAGGCAGAGGACATCGGCAAAGGTTTCACTGCCGCCGTCTTCAGGAATTGCGCCTGCGGTGTACAGGCTCATGCTGTCGGGAATTTTCTGGATCAGCACATTGTTCTGCAGAAGGGTCTGTGGCGGTGGCAAAGGAGACATATTCTGGCTGTGTCGGTTGCCATGATCCAGATATTCTCTGCGAATAAATTCTTCTCTTGTCAGTTCTTTTTCCCGTGAGAGCGTGGCATAGACCAAAGGCATGTCAGGAAGACCATAGAAATATCCGCCATAGCGGTTTTCCGGTGTGATTCCGGATAAGGTCCAGTGCAGGGCCAGCCGGTTTTCTTCCGGGTGAACAACGGCTTCCAACACCAGCATCCCCCCGGCGAAATGCCGGATTTCAATTCGAAGCAGTCCCCGTTCGATTTCCAATGTCTGGCGGATGGAGCATTGACGCCAGTCCGGCGGGTAGTGAAGATGAACCTGCGGCCCAGGTTTTGGCATAGGAGCGGTGTATCCCTGTGAAGGAACCCGGCGGCAGATTTCCCGCTGCCGGTCTGTCAGTTTGTCACCATTGAGTTTTCGACTGGTTCCATCCACCTTGAAATTCGGATCCATGACCAAGGTTCGCAATTCCTCGATATGGGCTGGTTTCGGATTTTTGTCCAGGAGCAGCCTGGTATCCCAGAAATTGTTCTTGCCTAGTTGGAAGATGATTGTCCCAGGGGATTGCCAGCAACTGACGGAGAGATCGCCGTTGCCGAGAAACAGGCCGTCATCCGGTGTGACAATAGGATGGTCGATGCAGATGGAATGTGTCATAGGATGGGGATGTTTTTGGGATGGAGATTAGTTGAAGGTCGGCGGGGTGTAGTTTTCTTTGCCGCCCCTTTTCTTCCAGTCATGCCAGACGATCAGCAGGGTGATGCTGGCCGCTGCGGTCAGAAGGAAATCCCAGATGAAGATCATCCGATAGCCAAACAGATCAGTGCAATAGCCTCCCAGCTGAGAAGCGATGACCATGATGCCGCTGTTGATCATGGAATTGGCGCTGTTGAATTGGCCGTACTGCGCTGTCGGGACAATGGCAATCATCATGGGCTGGGAGGAGAGGGACTGGATGGCATAGGTCAAGACCATCAGAATTCCCACAACCATGAAACTTTTGGCATCATGAACAAAGAAATAGCCCCAAGCGTTCATGGCAATGATAATCAGGCCACTAACGAAAAAGACTCGAATGGGATGAATCTTGTCCATGAGTCTTCCCATGGGCAGAACCACTACGGCGGAGATCAGGGCGCCGATGGCCATGGTTTGGCCGAATTCAGCCGGTGTCATCTTTAGGTCCTTCGTGGCAAATAGAAGATTAAACATATTGCGGCAGAGGGTGGATGCCTGGGTCAAACCGCCGGTAACGAACAGCATGACGTAAATCCGGTGGCTGTAGCATTCCCTGAAATAGAGCAGGATATGCTCTTTGCATTTAGACAGGAAGGATTTTCTCTTCTCGATGTGACTGTCTACCGGTGGGTATTCGCCCTCTTTGACAAAATAGCAGAGGCCGCCGTAGGCTGCCAAATAGAAGATGCCGATGACAGCAAACCAGAATTTCGGGGCGGCGATGGCTCGATCCAGAATAAAATAGTTGAAGACAAAAGTGACGCCGGTTCCCAAAAAGGCGCTAAACCCCATGAATGTGCCGATGAATTGTTTTGGAACTACATCGGCGACAACATAATATACGATAGACCCCGGAACTTGGAAGATCGTAACATAAATGCTCATGAGAACAGCCAGAACCCAAAAGCCGATCCGGTCGCTGGAAACGCCAGGGAAACAGGAGCGGCGGAGAAATTCTGTGATCTCCGGCTCAAAGGCGATCAGCATCATGAACAGGACAATGAACGGAGCGGAGACCGCCAGATAAGGTATCCGGCGGCCCCAGCGGGTTCGGGTCTTGTCGCTGATGGTGCTGATCACCGGACAGAGAATGGTGTTGATAATGGCGGGAATTGTACTGAGGATCAGGGCGATTTCCCTCGAGGTCAGATTGCGTCGGTCCAGCAGAACTGGCATCAGAGTGGGAACCATTTTATAGGCCAGCAGATTGATGGCCAGATAGGAACAGAGAATCCAGAAACAGACAAAAATCAGCTTCGGCAGGGTATATTTCAATGTGCCTACCTTATAGATCACTGGTTTGCGTGCCATATTGTCTGTCCCGTCCATGATGGTGATGCTTTCAGTTGGCGCTCAGGTATTCATTGAGCCACTTGAAGGCGGCCTCCCGATATTGCTCCCGGGTGTCTGCATCGTGTCCCGCCTCGGGTTCGCAGAGCAGTTTTTTGTCTTGCGAGGGAATGACATTGTAGGCGGCACAGATGGAGGTCGGAGTGCAGACCACGTCATTGAACCCTATGGCGATCCGGACAGGGCAGGTGATGGAGCGGGCAAAGTTGACGGCGTCGAAATAGAAGCACTCTTTTAGGTTGGGAAGGCCTTTTTTTTCATAGTAGGCAACATATCCTGGCCAGCCGCTGGTTCTTCCGACGGATTTGCCCCCAAAGTCACATAGTGCGGGAACAGCAACGACAATAGCCTTGAACCGCTGGGTCAGACCGGCCATGATCAGTCCCAGGCCGCCGCCTTGGCTGACGCCAAAATATCCCATGCGGGAGGCATCTACCTCCGGATGCTTGGCCAGCCATTCAATGGATCGATAGAGTCCCAGGATCGGCGCCCTGAAATAGAATGTATCGCGGCTGTCAGCACCAGCATAGAGGTAGGCGCCCCAACCGGCATAGCCGCTGATCTTTAGCCCTTCTTCGCAGAGTTGCTGATAATCCGGCTGCATGTTTTCCTTAGGGTCGATGTTGTGGACATTCATAGTCAGAATCACATAGTTGGGGGCATGGCGGTGCCGGGAGTTATATCCGGGACCGGCAGCGGCAATATTGACGATGGCCGGATATTTACCTGGTTTTGGAGGAAGGGAAAGAAAGCCATATACCCGACCGACGGGGGTGGCAAAACTGACTTTATAGGAGCGGCAGTTGTCGGATTTGAAGTTGGGCAGTTGTTCGCATCTCTCGTCTGCAGGTGTTTTTGCCAGTTCGGCAATCTGATGTTCCCAGTACTGCTGGAAATCTTCAGGACAGGAGGCGCCCGGCTGAATGCCGTATGGCTCGAACATCACATTGGTGTGTGTCAGGATGCTTTGTCCGTCGTTGGGCTTCATGGCCACATTGCAACGGAGCAGATCCGGCACATGTGTTGTTCCGGAAAATGTCAGAGGTTCCCCGGACAACTGTTTTTCAATGGCTGCCTGCCGACGGGTTCCGTAGCCGTTAGTGAAGACAACGGTCAGCTTCCCATCTTTGAAAGGAGCGCCTTTGTCAGTGACAGTTACCGTAAAATTGGCCATTTCGTCGCATTTATAAATACGGTCCGGACGATCCGGTACAATCTTGATCTCATATGCGGAAAGCAGAATAGAAAACAATAGACCGGAAAAGAAGGCAAGTTTTTTTTTCACTCCCGTCCCCTATTTTTCGTTTTTCATTTTCATGATCAGATCCAGCAATTCCTGATGGCACTGATCCATCTGGAGACAGGACCCGCGCATGGCTCGTGTTGTGATCTCGTCTAACTGCTTCAGATTTTCCGTCGGATTTTTGCTCTCTTGTGCCATTTGGCGACAGAGGAGCATGGCCTTGTAATCCAACAGCCCCTGGAAGTTGGCTTCTGCCCGGCGCCCGGTTGCGATGGTTCCCAGGTTCATATCACAGTATGTGGCGCCGTAGTCCGTTCGGCTCTTGGAATATCCGCCTTCCCAGTTGCCGCCGAAATCGCTCTGATCAAAGCCGTCGCCGCTGTAGGAGTCAATGGACCAGAAGGCGTTAGCGGAACCGAATCCCTCCCGGAAGCTCTGAGTATACATCTGCCGGTAGATTTCAGGTGCCACACTGTTGGCAAATACTCCGTAAGTCCATAGGGTGATTCCCTTTTTCGCAGTCATTACCTCTACCAGTTCTTTTTTCTTAGCCCCGGTGACAAAAATCAGAATGTTGTGATATTTGCACAGCTGATTGATTGCCTCGATGAATTGGGCATTTACACCCTGCCTTGGGTATGGATTTGTGGCGCAGGAGGCATTAGGCACTGCTGTTTTCACCAGACGTGCCAGGTAATTGACTCTGTACAGACGGGACTTGGGATCGTTGATGTCCCCTTCAGGTTCATCACCGGTGTAGATAATGACGCGTTCCGGGGGCAGTTTGTATTTTTGCTGCAGATGGGCATAGAATTGCCTCATGAACTCCTTGAATCCCTTTTCGAATTCAGGGGTGCCGAATTTCAGAGTGGGGGAGTGATCTTTGCCGTCTTTGTCGATCCAGATGAAGATGAAAGTATGAAGGTTGAACATCAGTTTCAGCCTGTCGGGGGACATTCCGGCTTTTAGGTAGGTATCAATTTTACGATCCAGGACAGTGAAGTCAATGGGATGCAAAGTGCCGTCCGGATTCTGAGGCGGATAGACTTCTCGCAGATGCCCAGCGAACATGACATTGGTGTCACGCTCCACAAGATACCGATAGAAATGCTCGATGTTGCGGTATGTTGGATTATTGATAGGCAGCTCAGTGAAAAAAGAGTAGTGGTAGCTGTCCGTCTCAACAGCACTCAAATCAATAGGCAGCACTTCCAGTTCTACTGGTACCTGGATCAATTCAAAGTCCGGATAGGATGGTTTAATGATCAGAATACAGGTATATTTACCTGCATTCAACCCTTTGGTGGAAATGGAGAGCCAGAGGGGAATATTGTCATGTGGAGCTGCGCGCAGAATGTTTTTCTGGGGCAGTTCAATCATGGGATCATAAAGGGGGTTGCCGCCGCTGCTCTGGAGCATGATGCCCTCAAGAATTTGGATATGATCCAGAAAGTCATTCCAGGGTTCCGTGTAGAAGCATTTATTTGCACTTTGCAGCGGCCATTTTTGGAAGCATTTGGCCAGTCCTAGGAACGGCCTTCCGCTTAGATTGCTGAAAGTCATGCCATACAGAACCTTACTGTTCTGTGCAGCTCGAAGTTTTATGGCGGTCAGTGGCCTGGAGAGCATGGATGGAGACATTTCGTTGCTCCACGTATCATTCTGCCAGAGAAGGGCACTTTTGCCTGACAATGTATAGGAAAGAAGTTGATCCCGCAAATTGTTCAAAGCCTGTGTCAGATTCTCGAAATAGAGTGGATTGTCGCCGAATCGGTCGCAGTCGGTGCGAAACGCGGCGAACGCCTGCTCGAATTCTTTGCGCCTTTTGGAGTTCCCTTTGCTGTGTTCAGCTTTGGCTGCCAACTGGTTGGCCCCCTTGAGAAAATAGGCCTTGGCACTGCCGTAGATCATGGTGCCATACAGGTCAACGGCATGAAAGTCAGAGGTCATAGGGCTCCAGTAGGTGGTGCCGCCGCTTGTTGCGCCGCCCCGGATAAAGTTTCCAGTAATCACGTCACCAGGTTCCAACCGATCACATTCAACCTCCTTTTTGGGGATGACAATGGTGATGATAAAACGGGACGGATCGCTCAGGTCAACAGAAAATTTTGCCTGGCTTTTGAAATTGGGATCGCTGGAGCCACGGGAAGGGTACCGATAGGTACGGGAAGCACCATTAGTACCAGCGCAATACTGGTAATAGACGGAATCATTGCTGCGGGGTCGAATGAAGAATTCCAGAAAATCTCCATCCCAGACTCCCTGCCCATCCCGGCTGGCGGTCATGCCTTCTGGAATTGGACAATAGCATTTGACGACAAAGTTTTCTCCCACACTGGTGATGGAGCCTGTTGCTGCATTGTCAACAAATTTCTTATCCGCACTGACTATATGGCCTACCGCATGGCCGGCCAGGTCCGGCACATAGAATCTGGCACTGGTAAGCTCCTGGTCTTCTCCGATGACCAGATGACGGGTTCTACTTTGTGAGGAAACATTGGCCGATTCATTTTCCCCCCGCTCGCTTGGCGCCTGGGTGACAGAAATGTCTGTGAGTGACGGAGCTAAAAACACATTCCAGATTTTCAGATACTGAATGGCTCCGAACAGTTCACCATGGGGCATGGTGGGAACGGTGGTATCCCATCCGAGGCGGACAAAATAATTCTGTTCATATGTTTTGCCATCATTGATTTCATCCAGGCCGGGGGCATTCTCCCGGGCGGCAATCGCCTTGCCGTTCAGATATACTTTGATGACCTCTCCTTTTTTTCCTGCCACGCGGATGGTATACCAGATGCCGGTTTCCCATTCTTGTGCAGGACTGACCATGGTGAACTTAAGGGGATTTTCCGTCTCTCTGGAAACATTGAATCGGCATTCAACCCGTCCTTCCGGGTCTATACGGAAACGAAATGTTCGGCGATTCCAGGACCAGAAGTCATAATTGAATAAGCCCCTGGATTTTCCCCGGACGAACTGCTTGTCCAGCCGAAACCGCATTTCAATGGTGTATTCTGGAAAGTCCATGGGAATGAAGCCGTAAGGTTGAAGCGGCCCGCGCCCGGTAATGCCCTGCGTCCCATCCGGAAGCGACATGCCGAAAAATGGTCTTTTTGTTGTTGCATAGCCAGAATCTGTAAAACGATCCAGGTTGCCTTCCTTGCCGACACTTTTCAGAAATTGCCACTCATGCTGTGGAAGTTCTGCTCCACAAAGGGTACAAAGAGTGCTAAAAAGGATGCTGAAAAAGAAAACGCTTTTATTCATGTTTCCACTTGATGTTAGTAAAAGGTGTTCAATGTTCAGGCGAATGTCGCACCTTGCATATGATCAGATTCACCAGACAGACCGGATGAATAGCGGGATAAGGTAGTCAGGATTCGATTAGAAATTCACGTTAAAGTCGTTGATACGGACAGTTCTGTTTTTAAATTGGGGCCACATGGCACGGGCCGTTTGAATGTTTAACAGGGCTACATGGCCGTCAATCCAGAGAATGTTGGCCGCTCCGCTGTGGCGGAAGTGCAGTGCATTTCCGGCTTCCCAGCCAAACCAGCCACGTTCTTCGCTATAGGCGGTTCGCCAGGCTTCCGTATATAGTAGCATCTCAGAAGCTCGCTTGACTTTGCGAAGATGAAGTGCAGTGGTCGCAGTATCTGAACTGCCGCTTGCCTTCTTCAGCATGGAAAGTGCGCTCGTGTCACTGAGATCGGGGAAAGGATAACAACTTGAACTACCGTTGGAGGCACAAGCGTAGTAGCAGGTACTCTGCCCTATTTTTATCTTGGTGCAGTTGGTAACTTTGGCCGGCAGATAGATGCCGACTTTGGAATTTGCATCTCCCCAGAGACTGCCACCATAGGCCATCTGAGCAATCAGCAGGCCAGACCCGCCTTCGTTTGTTTTCAGCATCATCTCCTCGTTGTTGTCTTCCGCATAAAGGTAGCCGCCCAGGCCGACTTGCTTCAGGTTGTTCGTGCAGTTTATAGTACGGGCCTTTTCCCGCGCCTTGCCTAATGCAGGCAACAACATGGAAGCGAGGATCCCTATGATGGCAATGACGACAAGAAGCTCTATCAATGTGAAAAAATGCAGTTCCCTCTTCATTTGTAAACTCCTTTTCCTGAACCTGTGGAGAAAGAAATGTCTCGTCATTTCCACGGTTTTAGGAACCTTGATTTTGGAAAATGACGAATTTTCAATCGACTGCACTTGCAGCCCAGACGTTTTGCTTCAAAAACACACTGCAAAACAAGCATACTAAACAATATATTGGGATTTGCCGTGATTACTATGTCAAAAAACATTATATATATGTCATTATCGTTTTATTATCTTTTAATCTTTAAATTTCCAGATTGATTTTTCTCGGTTGCGGAATACAGTACGTAAAACAGGTGTAATATGGTACAAACGGATTCTTTTCCCATCTTATATAGCGATACGATTGTCCCCCAGGATTTTCGTGCATTTGCCATTAATCTGAAGCGAGAAAAATGTCATTTTCTGCAAAGTCTTAAGTGTGGCGATGTGATTGCTGTGGATTCGCCTGCCGGATGGAAGATCTGGCGGACAGGGCGGGGTGAGCCTTTGCATCTAAATCTGTTTTTCGTATTGAGCGGCACCATGAATATCCATATTTCCGGACGCAGCATGATTCAGCGGAAGGGGCAGGTTCTTCTGATTCCTTCCTGGTTCCCTCGTATTATGGAGATTACCGAACCCTGTTATCATATCTATGCGCGATTTAACCAGCCTGAAATTTTTCCACACATCCAAGATGTCTCACTGCGCCATTGCGGCGATAGTGAGGCCGTGGCGTTCTATGTGCAACGTCTTCTTCTGAATCGTCCATCATTAAGCAATGAGATCCTTTACCGATCAGCGCTTCTCGAATGCCTGGGAGTGTTGTTTCAGCGGGAATTGCAACCTCATGGAGACGGTGCCGTGTCTCCAAAGAGAGACGAAATCCTTCAGTATCTGCAGAGTGCTCCCGGTTCCGCCCTGTCAGTGGCGATGGTCGCAGAACAGTTTCACATGAGCATTTCTTCTTTCCGCTTATTTTGTCTGCAGAACTTCAGAAAATCCCCAAGTGCCCTGATTCAGGAGGTCAAGATGCTTCGGGCTTGTGCCTTGCTGACTTATGGAAAACAGCCGATTGAACGTATTGCAAAACAGTTGGGATATGCAGACCGCTTTACTTTCTCCAAGGCGTTTGTCCGTCTGAATCATGTCACCCCGGGGGAATATCGGCGGAAACACAATCAGTTGATCGAGCCGGACGCAGAACGCTAGCTTAAATATCAGACCGGTGCCGAGGGGCAGGGTGCGGGGTATGTCCGTGTCCCGTCCGTGTCCCGTCCGGTTAAGCCGGCTATACCGGCGTGTTCTATGCAGTTGAGAGGTACTGCACATGTTAATTGTTCGTTCAACATGTAGTTGCG
>JAAZKR010000162.1 GCA_012799725.1 Oligosphaeraceae bacterium
GCTAGAGAGGAAGCCGAGTGAGGTCACTTTGAAAGAGATTGTATGACAACGATTAAAGAAAAGTTGCCAGCAAATTTTTCATAACAAGAAGAAATCGAGCAATAACCGCACGGAAAACACCCTGTCACCAACAGGGTGAACAGTACAAGTCTTGCAACTATCTGAGAATAAAGCCATTAAGACTAAACCTCAGCTTTGACTGCTTTTTTTAGGATCAACACCCTCGAGCGTCTCGGGCAACATCAGCTACAGACGACGACTATTTATTAACGAAGCTTGCGCCGAGGCGATATGCTTTGTCACAGTCCTGTGGGAACTGTGTTTCCCGAACCTTAGCCTTATGCTCAGCATCAAAACGTCCTGCATGGAACTTCGAGTAGTCGCTGAACTGAACGGTATCGCAAACAAACAACGATTCCGGCTTCCCATCGCCAAACAGACGCGCTGCAGTTTCCGGAAGCAGACGGAACCTCTCCGTATATCCCATGTTTTTGCTCATCTCCTCCGGTACATTCATGGTATAGACAAATGCTATCGGAAATCTCTTCTTGGCCATGCTGATAGAAAAATCATCATAGCTCAGTGCCGGAAAGAACAGGCGTTCAATAAGATTCCGGCACATGCCGGTTTCTCCGCCAAAATAAACCGGCGTGCCAATGATAAGGCCGTCTCCGCCGCAGACTTCCTCCAGAACTGCGGTCAAAGCATCGTTAAAAGCACACATCCCGGTGCTGGCGCCTTTCCGTTTGCAGGCAAAACAGCTGGTACAGCCACTGAATTTGAGATCAACAAGATGAATCAGCTTTGTTTCCGCACCGGCATCAGCAGCACCTTTCAAGGCACTTTCAAGAACCTTGGCAGTATTCCAGTTCTTACGCGGGCTGCAATTTATTGCATAGATTTTTTTCATGGTTTTATACCTCCGTCATTTTTGAATTGAATAACTTATCTGAGAAGTCCGTCAGACTGCCCGTCATTATGACAATCGCAATTTAAGGATCTTTTTCTCAGGCTTAGAAATCATACTCCAGGAATGCCTTATATCCTTTATAAGCCATATATGTATCCAGTTTGCCGGCCACTTCCCAGGGAGCGTGCATGCTGAGCAGTCCCACGCCGCAGTCGATAACATCCATGCCGTATCTGGCCATCAGGTGTGCTATGGTTCCACCACCGCCCACATCCACCTTGCCCAATTCACTGCTTTGCCAATGCACCTTATTATCATTGAAAACCTTACGCACTTCAGCAACGAACTCAGCACTGGCCTCGCTTGCACCGGATTTACCACGACTGCCGGTATATTTAGTCAGAGCCAAGCCACAATTGATGCGAGCCATATTATTCGGAGAGCTGACACCGGCGAAGTCGGGATCATGTAGGGAGCTGACATCTGCGGAGATCATTTTTGAGCGTTCCAAAGAGCGGCGCAGGTTCAGTCCGCAGTATGCACCACAGGCCTCGAAGAGTTCGGCCACGGTGTTTTCCAGGAAGCTGGAGTCCATGCCGGTAGCTCCATAGGAGCCGATTTCCTCTTTATCGCAGATCAGAGTCACCTGGCTGCGCTCCGGCACGACCTTGCAATCCAATATTGCTTTGGCGGCGGCATAAGCGCAGATGCGGTCATCATGTCCATAGCCCAGGATCATGGAACGATCCAAACCCAGCTCGCGCGCCGGGCCGGCCGGTACAATCTCCAGCTCGGAACTGAAGAAGTCCTCCTCCTCTATGTCGTATCGCTCTTTCAACAAATTCAGGATGCGCAGCTTACCTCTGTCTTTGACCTCTTTTTCGCCTTTTTTGCTATCTGCCGGGCGGCTGCCCAGCAACACATTAAGCGCCTCGCCGGGTATGCCGGTAGCCAAGGTTTTTTTGTCGCCTTCCATCTCCAAGTGAGGCAGAAGGTCAGTGATGACAAATACTGGGTCTTGTGCGTCGTCGCCGATCGCAACCTGTACTTTTTCACCATTCTTCTTGATGATAACACCATAGATGGCCAGTGGTATGGCGACCCACTGATACTTCCTGATACCGCCATAATAGTGCGTGTCAAGCAGCACCAGGTCATCATCCTGATAGATCGGGCTAGGTTTGGCGTCCAGCCTCGGACAATCTGAATGCGCTCCCACCAAGTTAAGTCCTGTGCTCAGTGATTTTTTGCCCACACGCATAAGCATAATGGTCTTGCCACCATAACTGCGGTAGACTTGATCGCCGGGTTTGAGCTTTTTGCCTTCGGCGTTAACCTGCTCCAGATTTTGGAAGCCGGCTTTCTGTGCCAAGTCCAGCATGTAATCATGAACCAAACGCTCGGTCTTAGCCTTGCTAAGAAAGCCTATATATTCGGCGCAGTAGCGTTCCAGCTTTTTTTCTTCGCCGCGAGCCAGCTTATCCCAGCCCTGCTCGCGTCTCCAAAATAACTCAGCACCGTCAGATTTAACTTTTTTATCTGCCATTGTGATACTCCTGTGTTAAGTTAAGCGTAAAAATCAAAGACTTTGAATGAAATACAAATATAAGCAAAATTTAAATAAATGCTAACTGAAACAGTATGAATCAAGCCGAGATGAGATTAGAAAAAATGGAAAATGAAAAAAAATAGTTAATGTGCGAAATCTTGTGATGTGAGACCTGAGAGGCTTAAGTTTCTGTCAGCTCAGTTTGACGTAGCTCTTAGCTAATCATCTGTAAGTAGTGCCTTTACAAGGCGCTGTCTTTTGGCAGAGTCTCTTCCCCAAGCTTGTATGTGAATGCCCACTAAGCACCAAGCACACCCATCAACCAATGACAAATGACAAAAATGCTTTGGCCTGAAGTTATTTGTGTCTTTCACAAAACTTCGCACATTAACCCAAGTTTATCACAAAACTTTGCACATTAACTTTTATTTGTGCTCCCAGTTATTCCCGGGGGCATGAAACTTTCAACCGGATTGTGGGCGTTCAGCCCGTGCCAAGTTTCTTCGGGGCTCCCTACCGCGCAATGACTTATCGGATCAGCTGGCCGGTTTTGTGGTCCCACTGTTGTGGATCATCGGCGGATTGATCATCTTCAAGCAGGCTTTGCAGGTAATTTCTCATGCCGTCATCGGAATGCATCAGATTGCAGGTATAGGCGGCAACTATTCCAGTGCGGGCATTAGCAAGAACTTGGGCACCGCCATATCCGCCATGGCCAAAGATGTTACCATTGTCCTGAATGGCATAACCAAGGCCGTAACTGGCCGCATCACCCGGCTGGCTGATGTCCTTGCGAGCCTCATCCAGAATGTCTTTGCCAAGTATGCGCCCATCAAGAAGAGCCGAGAAATGCAGCGCCAGGCCACGGGCGGAAGCGATGCAGTTGAAACCGGGCAGGCAGGCGCGGCGTATCGCGTCATCATTCATGATTGCTTCCAATTCATAATCCCAGCAGGGTGCCGGCTCCGGCGCTTTTGGAAAACTCGGGTTGCGGGTAAGAGTAACCGTACGCTTGGCAGCTTCATCATCCACCCCAAAATAAATCATTCCGGTTGAGTATGGCTGAATGGCTTCCTGTAAAATGATCTGTTGCAGCGTGCGCTTTCTGGAATCGCTGCGGAGCATCAGTTCACCCAGCAGCCAGGTGTAGTTGACTGACTGGTATTGCGTGCGACTGCCCGGAGGAAATTCCGCAAATGCTTTTTCAACCCGTTGGCGCATGACTGCCCAGTCGGTTATTTCCCGGTGGTTCTGGTAAAATGGCCTTTCGCATACTCCGGAGCGGTGCATGAAAATTTGCCGTACAGTGACTTCTTCCTTTCCATTACAGGCAAATTCCGGCCAAATTTCCCGCACGGGGCGTTCGAGTTCGAGTTCGCCGCGTTCAACCAGACGCAATGCGGCAGTTGCGCAAAAAGCCTTGCCTGTAGAGAAGACTGGAAAGAGAGTGTCACTCGATACCGTTCTTGTGCGGCTTTCATCAGTGAAACCTGCACATGCATCGGCCAGAAATTTACCGCCCTTCATAACTGCAAACTGGACTCCGATCTCCTTGCCGACAGAAACCCGCGCATCAAGAATACTTCTGATCTCTTTTTCAATTGACATGGTAAGCATTTCCTTTCCTTGAATCCGTGAAAATGACAACGCATTTTTTACTTCAAGAATTCAGGATAATATACCACAAATCAGGTTGCCAACTGTTTTGACCTCTTTTTCGGGAAGTTAACTTCACGGATTCAGGCTAGGGGTTTTGCGGTCGATCGTGTAGCGTATGATTTCGAATTCACCTCCTGTTACAGGTCAATTTCAGTCGTCCATTGCTATAAACCAAGATGTTGAAGTTTTTCGGATCATCGAAACTGCCGGAGGCTGCACCCCACATGGAATTTTTATTAATATCCTCACAGGCATCCCATAGGCAGCAAGAAACGGCATATTTAACCCTGTTTTGCGCTCGCCCAAACCGTTTTTTCAAAGGGCCATTTTTGATTTTTATTTTCCCCCGCTCGATGTAGAGACCACAGGCAGGGCAGGCAAAGCGACTCGATCGCTCCTGCTTATCGGCAGAAAAAATCGCCAATCGGGCTAAAAACCGGGATTGTGCGCAGCCAAGGCCTTACAGCACCAATCTCATAAATAGAGCCGCCACTCGATGCCTTGTCCTGAAAATCTGCGCTCATCTGAGTAATCTGCGGATAAAATGCTGCCTGAATACCTTGGGACGGAGTTAGCTATTTTTGGGAACCACGCCCTGTTGCCTACGAGCCGACTGTGAATTTAGTGTATAATTTCCGAAAGGATAACCTCAACAAGCCTACGCACCAGGACTTGCAAGCAGGAAAAGGGAAAATGTGTTATTGTTAGATGTCCTGATTCTTTTGTCCTGCCCATCGAAAGAAAAGTTATCTTCTGAGTTGTAAAACTCCAATTCCATATTAGCTTTTTCATACACCTGAATCTCTTTTTTGTTGGTGCTAGAAACTTTTTCAAGATAAGGAGTTAGATGCATCTTGCCAAATATTTGCCTCCTATCACAAAATTTCGTACATTAACCTCTTTTCACACCATCCAACCATGCAGAAGATTTACTCTTCATTTCCGGACTCAGTCCGAACCATCGGGGTTTTTGCTCCGGCAAAAACCGTGCAGGAAGCAGATTTTCAAAGTGCCCTGAACAAGTTGCGCAGCAGCGGCCTCGCTGTCAAACACACTTGCTTAGACAGCCCAACAGCACGCTATTTTGCCGGAACGGACGAGCAGCGCCTACGCAACTTGCAGCAACTGCTTGCTGATCCGGAAATCGATCTGCTCCTTGCTGCAAGAGGCGGCTTTGGCTGTGCCAGAATCCTTGAACAACTTGACTGGGTTGCACTGCGCCGCAGAAACCTGCCTGTAATCGGATATAGCGATCTGACAGCCTTGCATCTTGCCGCCCTCAAATTCGGATGCCGCAATCATATCCAAGGCCCCATGCTCTGCACCCAATGGGGATCGGACTGCTCCGAGCCGGCCTTTTCTGCAACCATGGAATCACTGTCTTCCTGTCTGCGTAATTGCAGCAAGCTTCTGCCTTCCTGGCATCAGGCGGAGACACTGGTTGCCGGCAAAGCCTCCGGCCCACTGATTCCCTGTAACCTGACCCTGCTCTGCTCGTTGATTGGCACCGCGTTCCTTCCTGATTTCAATCAAGCCATCCTGGTACTAGAAGACATACATGTGCCAGCGCATGGCCTGGACCGCTATCTGAATCAACTCCGCCAATGTGGAATTCTGCAGAAGCTGTCCGGCTTGATCTTCGGGCAGTTCAGCGACTGTGAAGACGATGAATTCCTTCCCGGGATTTTAGCTGAATATGCCTCTTATGTTAATGGGCCGGTGCTCCAGAATTTAGCTTTTGGCCATCAAAACCCCAGCATCAGCCTACCGGTCGGCAGGCTTGTTCATCTTGAAGCACCCGCCAACGCTGAACCCTCTCTGACACTAGATCACCGGGAACAATTTGCAGCAAAAGTCTTTTCAGCGCAGGGACAGGATCTTCCCTACCGCCTGCTAGCGCCGGAAAACATTGCTTCGGGTATCCGCTATCCCCTGGTACTGTTGTTACATGGTGCCGGGGAACGTGGCCTTGATAATCAAAAACAGCTTGTTCATGTCGCCGGACTTTTCAGCAACCCGGAAAATCGCCGGAAATATCCTTGCTTCGTTCTTGCTCCGCAATGCACTCCGGACGAGCGATGGGTTGACAGCCCCTGGGGTTTCCCGAATTTTGTGCAACCCCTGCACCTATCCAGAAACCTGGCGTCCGCCATGCAGCTTTTGGATCAGACCATCAAAGAATATCCCATTGACTCTGACCGCATTTATATCATGGGGCTTTCCATGGGCGGCTATGGCACCTGGGATGCTGTCACGCGTTTCCCGAAACGCTTTGCGGCAGCCATTCCCATTTGCGGTGGTGGCGATGTCAGCAAAGCAGCAAGACTGACACATCTGCCTATATGGGCATTTCATGGCAGTGCTGACACTGCGGTACCCGTGGAACTATCACGAAATATGTGCAATGCCATTCAGCAGCAGGGTGGAAACTGCCGCTATACGGAATTTCCAGGGACGGGACACGATTCCTGGACTCCTGCAACAGAACAACCAGACTTTCTGCCTTGGCTCTTCGCTAAACGAAAAAATCAGAAATAGCTCGCATCCCTGCATAAAATGAGGCCGCAGGTGCAAACATCTCAAGTATGAATCCGCAGATTACACGGATATGAATCCGCAGATTACACGGATATGAATCCGCAGATTACACGGATAAACGTTGTAGACGGGTCGTAGGTATTTTAATGTTCTGTGGTGGCGCATACTTGCACGCCACAGCCCCTGCACCCATATTTGAACGCCACTATCTGCTTTTTGAAGCTGCATCCGTCCACAAAGGTTCGTTTTTATCTTCAACCCTGAAAATATTAAGCTGCATCTCAAATTTTATGGATAAACTTCTGAAGAGCTATTATATGGAGCAAGGGCGAAAAATCCATGTTTTCGTACGTAACCAATTTCAAGCTGAAAAAGGAGAATGTCAAGGAAATCGTAAGCACAGGCCGCGACAGGTGGCAAATCGAAACGAACTTCAATGTTCAAAAAAAACTCCGGACTGGCGTTGGAAAGCACGCTTGGCGCGCATGGAAATGCCGCATTGACATACTTCATGGTCGTTCAGCTGGCCGCATTGATCAGGACGCTGATGACATCAACCAACTACTTTGAAAAACTGGCTATGATGGAAAGCACCGGAAGCAC
>JAAZKR010000163.1 GCA_012799725.1 Oligosphaeraceae bacterium
AGAGCTTCTTCCGATGCGGACTGAGCCCCGACAAGGGCTGCACCATGCGTAACCTCGGGTGTCCGAACCCGAAGGCCAAAAGGCGACTGAGCCCTGGCAAGGGCTGCACCATGCGTAACCTCGGGTGAGGGAACCCGAGGCAGGATCACCCCCCCCTAAGATCAACGCCTGGAAGGCGCCACCTCATGATGAATAGCCGCACGGAAAACACCCTGTCACCAACAGGGTGAACAGCATAAATCCTGCAACTATCTGAAAATAAAGCCATTAGGACTAAACATCAGCCCTGGCTGCTTTTTTAGGATAATTTGGAGCAAGTCGGTATCTACAATCTATTGCGGCAGCTAAGAGGGTATGGCATATCTCAGTCTCGCTAGGCAATGTATAGGACTTGCCGGTTAATATTTCTACGAACGATTTGTTTACTCTTTCTTCTTGCCCGCTTTTTGACAGGATATCATGGTTGTGGCAAAATCTAAGCTGTGATTGGAAATAATGCCCTGACCCGTATCTGTGATAATAAAATAAAAAGCCCTCGATCGGATTCCGGGAGAGAGAAAGGGAGGGAGGACAAACGAGAACCGATCAAGGGCATGCGATGTCATGCATCACACATCGAGTTAGACTATTGTTTTTAGGGAAAGTTCCAAAAGTAAAAAAGCTCTTCGTTATTTTTCAGTTCTGCCGGAGCAGGGCGGCAGAACTGAAATGCTGTCATGCGTTTAGCGTCTAGGGTGCACCGGCCTGGCATGTCTGCCTGGCCTGCTCGGCTTGGAGTGCGACGGGCGACGATGCGGAGCGCCATGGCGTGGTGGATGATGACGTGGCGCACTATAGTGGGGCGTGCCGCGGTAGTAACGCGGAGTGACATAGTGCTGTGGGTATACGTAATGTACGCGCGGCGTCACGTATAGCGGCGTAGTGAAGATCGAGGGGTTGATGACCGTAGTGGTAGTTGTCACGCTGCCGGAATAAGCCGGCACGCCGTAAATCGCGCTGTCGTAGCCAGTCGTCGATTGCTCAACGACTACACGAGTGGGAAACAAAGTGCGTAAAACCATGTCGGAGACCAGCAAAGCACGGTCTACATCACGCATTTTGACGGTGACGCTGCGCGCTTGCAGGCTGGATACTGCGCCCAAGGTCAGCAAGATGAAGGCAAGAAGATTGAGCTTTGTAGTTTTTTTATTCATGGCGTACTCCTTTCATGCTTGGGGGTGAATCGGCAATTGCGATTCTGCCCATGAAACGAAGAAAAATAGAATTTATTGCATAATAAAAATATGGGCTGCAAAAAAAGAGCTGCGCCTGTCTCTATAACCCATTTTTTCGCAAACCCAAGAAAACCCCAGTTGAAAGATTTATCCACAGATTACGCAAATTACGCAGATTTTCAAGATCAGAAACCGAATGTGTGCCCTGTTTAAGAATTTGCACTATAAGCACTTAGCTATGATTAACCCCAGCTTCAGCCTGGGTGAGGAACCTACCCAAAAACAGTGCCTTGTAAATACACTATAATCACTTAGATGTTTCTAAAAGAGCTTGTGTACCAATGGTTTGATGATTAGCTTTCCGAAAATCTTGCAAGAAAAACAAGAGGCTGAATGATAGTGATAGTGCGGAGGAAAATTTGTAAGGTTTATGGATCAGTCGCATCACTCAAAGAAAAGAGACCGAGATTGACGCTGCCTTAATAGAGTTTGCATGACAATGAGTCAACGACAAGTTGCAGCAAAATCTTTCTGAAAAAATAAGATTCAGGCAATAATATTACAAAATTTGCATTTTGTCCTTGCTTTTAACCATTCATGGTGATATACTATTAAGTATACCCAGATGAAAAGTATACTCAGGTTGAACATGGATGGTGCTGTCAACATGCAGAAAAATGTGATTGTAGAGCAATATATTCGCGAACGCATCGCTAGCGGTGCTTGGGCTTGTGGCACCAAGCTGCCCTCGGAGTCGGTACTGCAAAAGAAGTTAGGGGTTAGTCAGACTACGCTTCGCATCAGCCTCAAGACGCTGGCCAACGAAGGGTTGATTGATCGGCGGGCGCGTTCGGGGAGTTTTGTTTGCGAGCGTCCGAATCGGCGGTATGTCATTTTAGTGGCGCCGCTGGCGGATTTGTCGCTGCCCACTGGATATCACATGCGTTATATGATCGAGGGGTTGTCGCAGTTGATTGCCAAGGCGGGTTTGATACCCTATGTGCATCTGTTGCCGGGAGCGTTGAACATCCGGAAATATTCCTTTGATGAATTGCGCAACCATCCGATCATTTCCGATTGCGCAGGCATGATCGGGCTGGTGGGGTTAACCGGGTTCAGGGATGAGATCATGGCGCACAACATGGCTTGCGTCGAGATCGTCAGTGGGGAACCGGTACTGCGTTCAGCAACCTTTTTTGATCTCAAAAACAAGGATGAATTATGCTTGCGTCAGTTGCAGATGGCCGGCATAACCTCGAATATTGCGGTTTTCAGCCCGGATTTCGGCGATTCAGAACCGCAACTTGAGTTTCAGAATCGGGTCGTCAAGCCGTTGCGGAAGCTGGCGGCGAAATACGGGATCGATATCCGTCCGGAGATGATTATTCCGGTGCGCCCGAACGAAAATGAGAATTGGGGCGCTGCTTATTCCGTGTTCAAGGATTTCTGGCAGAATGCAGCAGTCAAGCCGCGCGCAGTATTTTTTCATCTTGACACTGTCACGATTGCCGCGCTGCCGGCGATTCTGGAGCTGGGGATCAAGGTGCCGGAGGAACTGGCGATTATCACCCACGCCAATCAGGACGAGGATTTCTGTTTCCCGTTGCCTTTGGACCGTGCGGTGTATGACTTGAACCGCGTGGTCAATGAAGCATGGTGTCTGCTGCGCCGCCAGCTTGATGGAGACATGCAGCCGGAAACAGTCAAGATCAAAGCCGAATTCAAACCGGGCAAAACCATTTTTCGCCAACAACGCCCGATGCGCAACAATGGAACTTTCCGGCTGATAGGGCAACAGGAGCTGCTGCGCCCAGCGACAAACCGCGACGATTATACCGCGTGGAAACGGGTCACAACCTACG
The DNA here is from genome assembly GCA_012799725.1 of Oligosphaeraceae bacterium. Lineage (GTDB taxonomy): Bacteria > Verrucomicrobiota > Lentisphaeria > Oligosphaerales > Oligosphaeraceae > JAAZIY01. The sequence goes on from JAAZKR010000163.1 coordinate 3,077, forward strand.
CTTTTGTCGAGGGCTTCGAAACTTACAGCATCGATTCGGATATCTGGGGCAATGACCGTTACGGCAATTTTGTCGAGGTTTTCCGTGACGACGACGGCAATACGAGTTCGCGCATGCTCTCGCCGCTGGATTTGACTCAAGCCAAAGTCCCGACGCTGATGGAGCTTTTCGTCGGCCTCGATCCGCTACGCAATACAGTGTGGCGGGTTTACAGCAAAGGCATTTTTGACAAAAGGCTTGAGGAATGGGCCGGAAATGCAGATTTCACTAAAAATGCCACCTTGCTGCTGGAGTATTCGCGCAATGGCGGACGAACTTTCTATCCCGCGCTTAACGCCAGTGATCTGGCATTGCAGGAACTAAATGCCACGATCATTACCTCATGCGGAAAGCTGACCGCGCTACCCGATGGACGGTTGTTGATGCCTTTTTATGTCAAATATCATGATCCGGCGCGGCCGTTGCATGAGATCGTCGTGCTTAACGCGATCCCGAATCGTAGCGGTTCCTATGATTGGCGGTTTTCAGCGCCGATTGCCGGGATATGGCAGGATCGTGGCTTCGATTTGACTGAAAGCACGCTGGCACTGCTGGCCGACGGCCGTATCGTCTGCTTTATGCGCGCCGAGAATTACGGCACTGCCGGAGTCCCGCCATTCAAGTGGATCAGCGAATCGTCCGATAACGGTATGAGCTGGAGCCCAGTGCGACCGCTGACCTTGGTCGGTGGGCGCGAGATTTATTCACCCTCGACCTGTGGTTATGCGCTCGAACATAGCAGCGGACGGCTTTTTTATCTTAGCAATTTTTATGATGACGCTGCAATTTGTGATGGCTGCGGACCTCGTTACAAGCTTGATATCGCCGAGGTTGACCAGCAGACGCTTGAGCTGATCCCAGAGACGCTTTTCACCTTTGACCGGCGGCAACCGGATGAATGCCAGGATTTGGCGCTGTCAAATTTCTGGGTCTGGGAGGATCGACGCAGTCGGGACATCGTCATCGACTGCCCGCGGGCTTACATGCAGTGTATGGCGCCAGGTAATATGGAATTGCGTCGCACTCGCATTAACTTCAATCACGCACAGCCGAAAAACATTGCGGAGGCGAAAGAATAACATGCAAACCGGGAAAAAATTTTTTGCCATAGCCGCTGGTTGCTTGAGCCTCGGGCTGCTCGGAGCCACGGTGCCTGCATCTTTCTGGGACATTGAATTCAACAACGCCGTCCCGCAGGCGGAGGGGCTTTTTACCGACATCGCTCTAATTGGTGATGCCGCAGCAGCCCTTGACGAGGATAATGGCGAATGCGTTGGTATCGCACTGGCTCCGGCTTCAGCGATTCGGCTGGATTCGGCTCCAGAAGTGCTGGCGGAGTTTGACCGCACTGGTGAATTCACTGCGTTTATCGAACTTACTCTGGCATCTTCGGAAGAGCAGGTGAACTGGAACCACAACTTGTTGTTTACGCGTTGCCGTTATCAGGAGGGCGGCAAGAGCTGGCTTATTGCTTATGAAAAATGGGGGACGCTTTCCTTCACGGTTTTCGTTGACGGCAGGGAGATCAAGCTCAAGAATTTTGCTGCTCAATACCAGAAGCTGGAAAATCAGAAGCTCAAGGTTTTCGCCTCATTTGGTTCCGGCACTCTGGCCTTGAGCGTTTACGCCGCCGACGGGGATCTGCTCAACCGTGAAAGCATGGAGATTGACGCCAAACGCATTGACGCCGGAGCTGCGGCCAAGTACTTCGCCATATCCGGCGCAACCTGGTCAAATCCGCTGCAACCCGGCGGCGGTTTTGTTGGCACGGTGCACCGTGCGGCACTATGGAATCATGCGCTTGCCGCCGCCGAACTCGATACCATCGCAAAATCGCTTGGCACGCCGGTTCTGCCGCAGGACGCGATACGCTATCAGGAGCAAGCCTTCTGGGAGATCGACCGTGAAGCCGCCGACAATGCCGCCGTACTCATTCCGTGGGACAAGCCCGGACAGCGCAAAATCAAACTTCTGACCTTGAGCGATTTCGCCGGCAATATCGAACTCAACGGACTCTATCATCGCAGTGAATTCGAACTCGATGAAAATTTCGCTGTAACCGACAATCCTGATCAGAAGGAACGCTTGGGCATCGCCCGCTCGAGCTGGCGTATTTATACCAAAATAGAAGGCTATTACTCTGACCAGGTTGAAGATAAATTGCGCGAAGGGCTGGCGAAAAAGCCCGAAGTCATCATGATCGGGCGCACCGACTGGATGCTGCTGCCGACGGATATTCAGGACTCGATCAAGGATGCCATTGCTTCCGGAGCCGGCCTTGTATTCTGCTACAAATCGGCACGCGAAAACGAGACCTTGCAAGCGCTGTTAAATGCAGTCAAGCCGATCAAGTCAGATTTTGCCGTGTTGCCGTACTCTGAAATCGCCGGTCTTGGCGCACGGGCGGCAGGAGCAGAGGAGCTGCCGGGACTGTATTTTGGCAATTACGGCAAGGGACGTGTCGTTTTCCTGGCTTGGGACGACGACACCGACCCCACGGTAGCCGGTACAGCACGACGCGCCCATTATTTCACCTACCCGGAGCCGTTGAGCAAGCTTTACAATAACGGCTGGAGCTATGAATTCAGCCAGGCGCTATTGCTTAAGCTTGTCAAGCTGGCTGCCGGCGAACCCACCGCGCCGGAACTTGCAGCGATTACTATAGCCCCGACGGCTCCTGCCACCGCTGAAACACTGAATGTCACACTATCAACACGGCCTGGCTGTGCGGCGACATCCGCCGAGGTGGTTGTGCGCTCTTCCGACAACGCCATGCGCAAGGTGCACGGCGTCGCGGCGGCGGATTGGACCGGATTTGCCCTGCCAGGTCTGCCCGCCGGAACCTACAGCCTGGATGTCGTGTTGCGCGATGCCAAAGGCCGTGCGGTTGACTTCGGCGCTGCGGTTTTCAACGTGAGCGGCACAGCTGAATTGAGCTTGACCCCAGACGCGGGACCATTTAAAAGCAATACGGTCTCCGGTACTTATGCCGCCAGTGGCGCGACGCGCCTGGTGCTGCGAGCAGTTGACCCCTATGGACGTGAATTGTATCGAGGCGAACTCGCTGGAATGCAGGGACGCTGGGAGTTTGACGCCGCATTGCGGGTGACCAATGGCGTGAATGTTGAATTGAGCGCCTATGACGCCACTGGTGAACCTTTGACGACGGTGCGCGAGCTGGTGATCTTTCACGACCGCAGTGATTTTGAAAATGAATTCACCATATCGGTCTGGAGTCCACCGGCTGCGGACTATCTTGGCAGCCGTCTGCTTGTGGACCTTTTCAGCTATCCTGCGGTTGGGGTTTATTTGCCACAGTACAACGCTTACGAAGAGAGCTATCTGCGCCTGGCTTCGGCATGGCCGTTTCACTACGGCGCGGCCAATGTTTCGCCTTATCTCTATGCCGAACGCTACTATGCCAAAGCCGATTTGCGCGACCTTGTACGCACCCCTTGCCTCAGCGATCCGGCTTATAAAGCACAGCGTAGGGCGGAAATCCTGCGCCTCGGCAAGATCGCCAGAGACTTCAACCCATCATTTTATTCGCTCGGCGACGAACCTTATCTGGTCGGCTTCTGGGACGGCGTGAACGGGCGCGATGTCTGTTTCTCCGAACATTGCACCCGCGACCTGCACCGGTTCCTTAAAAACAAATACGGTACGATTGATAGGCTCAACTCCGTCTGGGGCAGTAATTTCACAGCTTTTGAGGAGGCTGGCCCGGTGATTTTTGAGGATGCTGTCGCCTCCGGCAATCCGGCACCATGGGTAGACCACCGGCTGCACATGGTAGATGTGTTCATCGGCGCACTGGAGGAAGCGCAGGATATCATAGTCAGTGAAATCGAACCAGGCGCACTGGTAGGCCCCGAAGGCATGTTTCCGGCCGACCCCTTCAAGGGCTACGACTGGTACCGGATGGGCAAAAGCTTTGCTTTTATCGGCGGCTATGGCTTCGCAATGGACCCGACAGCCAACCATCTGCTTAACAGCTTCCGTTTTGCCCGGGAGTCTGCCCGCCGCATTTCGATTTCCGGCTGGTATCCGGATTGCAATCCGAGTGCAGAGGTATACAGCCGTTTCGATCCCTGGGGTGCTTTCCTGAGTGGTCAGAACGGACTGTTGATGTGGATGACCATGCCGATGTTTGTCTACGTTTCCAGCTCAAACGGCATCAATCCGCAAGGCAGGCTCACGAATTACTGGAAGCAAACACTTGAAGAGGCTTTCCTGATCCGCAACCGTTACTTCAAGCTGCTTGACGGCATGGAACGGCCTCGTCAGAAGAAGATTGCGCTGTATTACTCACGCCCTTCGGAAATCGTTTCGCACTTCTATGTGCCGGATTATCTGTGGAAAAAACAGGTTGCCATGGGGCTGTTTGCGGCGCGGCAGTGGGATACGCTTCTCTCGTCCAGTGGTGTGGAACGTCATTTTATTGCTGATGCCCAAGTGCTCGATGGCTTGCTGCGTTCGCCAGGACGCCCCGAGGTTGTAATCCTACCCGCGATCACCGCCTTGTCTGACCTTGAGGTCGAAGAACTGCGTGACTTCGTGCGCACCGGCGGCGTACTGGTCGCCGACGTTCTGCCCGGGGCACATGATGAAAATGGCACGCTGCGCCGTAACCCGGCACTGGCGGAGTTGTTTGGGGTTTCAGTGCCGGAACGTCCGGCATTGAAGGAGAGCAAGACTACTCTTAGGCTGCCTAACGCTACCGGGGCGGCTATGCTAACGGTTACTACGCTGGCTAATCCGGAGGCTTGGCCAAGCGTGGAAGGCTTGGGGGAAAATCTGTTTTTGAGTCGCAAATACGGTGCAGGGCGCACTTATCTGACTAATTGTTTGCTGCCGGATTACCGCAACAAGCTGGCCAGAGCCGGTAGAAATGTACCAGCAAAACTCTTTTTGCAGCACTATCTCGGCAGCAGCGGGATTTTTGCGGACGTTCCGGGTCTTGAGAACGCGGGGCCGGTTAAAAACATTGAGTTAGCCACCTTTGCCGACACCAATGGCGCCGAATATGTTGGTGTGTTAAAAAATGCCCGCTACGCCGAAGTCACCCCCGAGGCCTTCAACCTCGAATTCAAGACTCGACGCCATCTTTACAACTGCCGCAGCGGCGAATATCTGGGCTTCGGTAACCGGATAGAAGGTACGGTTGATGGAGCGCACACGCAGCTTTATGCCTTGCTGCCTTATCGTGTCACAGGAATCGAGGTCACAGGACTCGAGCAAGCAAGGGCCGGAACGCTGATGGAACTCGAACTTGCAGTACAAGTCAAGGATGAAGCCAGGATTGGCCGTCATGCAGTCGATTTGCAGATATTTGATGTCGCGGGGCGGGAATTGGTGGAGCTGCGGCGCGGTGTGGCGCTGCCCGGTGGACGCGGTCGTGCCGTGCTGCCTCTGGCAGTGAATATGCATGGCGAATTCACGCTGCGCATCACCGATAGCGCAACAGGCACCGTAGCCGAAAAAAAATTCACCATTGCGTTTTGAAAGATTCAACCTGCGGGTGAAACAAAAATCTTTCCCCAAAAAGAAGATTCTGGTCGAGTAGTATGGATAACACAACAACAAAACCAACAAGAAGAAAGGAAATTAGCAATGAAACGTCAAAACTTTACGCTCATTGAATTGCTGGTGGTGATAGCCATCATCGCAATTCTTGCTTCCATGCTGCTGCCGGCATTGGGCAAGGCGCGGGCGCGGGCGCAGTCCAGCAGCTGTACAAGCAACCTCAAAAACGCCATGCTGTTGATGATTATGTACAGCGATGACTATGACGGCAATATTGTCTCCTATTATGGGCGCAGTGTGCCAACTTATTATTCCAGTAGCACCTTGCGTGTATCCTGGGCTGACACATTGTCAGTAACTGGATACATGCAGCACGGCAACAAAATTGCTTCATGCCCTGCCATGGACGGGCCGTTCCCTGAACAGCCCTATAAAGAGTACCGCGAAATGACCTCTACCTACGGCACCATGGACGGCAACGCTTACTTGCGTACAAGCGCCTTCAAGGTATCTGCGGACCGTAATGTTCGTGTCTATCTGCTCAATGGCATGAAGTATCCAAGTACGGTGCTGATAGTCGGCGACTCTTATTATAGCGACGGCAAACGGCAGTTTTACTTGTTTGGTGATAATAGCGTCACGTGGCGGCTGCACTTCCGCCACCTCGGCCGTGCGGTTCTGGGTTGGGCCGACGGTCATGTGGCGGGTTATTCTCCAAGAGAGTTGCAGAGCCATATCGCATCGCAGAGTCACACCAATAGGGATTATTGGACCACGGCGTTGGCCTACTTCGATGCTCTGGGTACGCCTCTAAGCCTGTAGTAACCAATGCTCTTCACTTAAGATTTTTTTAACTGTGAAAACCACGAAAAATTTATAGGGTTGCTGCTCTGACGGATGCTGTGGCAAGCGGGCTTGCAGTCTCTCTGTTGTGCTCCTAATTTGTTTGGCGTTCCCGGCGTTTGCTCCTCTTCATTGAACTGCCAAGATGTCAAGAACGCTAAGCTCAGCTTCACGGAGTAGTATCACCGGTGTGATTATAAAGCGTGAAATAAGGAAGTATTGGCTCGCGGCAATCTAAAATTGCAGAGAGTCCCAATCTTAAAAAACTGCGCTCACCTGGTAATCTGCGGATAAAATACGCCCGGGATCCTTTGGGCGGGGCTGTCCGCTTTTGGGGACTGTGTCCTGCGGAAGCCTGCATTAGCAAAACTGAAAGGCGCTAATACATGTGTACTGTATTACACAAACTCCGCCGGGGTTTCGCTGTAGTCCTGCGGGTCTATGAAACAGGTGCTTTGCAGGCACTGTTGCAGGAGCAACTCCAAATCTAAGGCTTTTTCTTCTTGTTTTATTTTTGGCAGATGGGTCTTGGTGGCCGGGTCGGGCGGTGCAAACACGGTGCAGCTGTCGGGCACATCTTGACTGGAGAGTTCCCAGGTGCCTATTTTCTCGGCAGTTTTCATAATTTGCCATTTGTCAGCGCAAATCAGTGGCCTGAGTAACATCATGGTGCCGGCTTCTTCTATGACGGCCAGGTTTTCCAGAGTTTGGCTGGCAACCTGTCCCAAGTTGTCTCCGCTAACCAGAGCCCGGTCGCCCAGCTTGTAGGCAACCTGCGAGGCTATGCGCATCATCATGCGTCTATAAAGCACAGTTCTAAATCTGCTGCTGCACAGGTCTCTTATGGCTTTTTGCGCCGGCAGTAGATTGACAGCAAGCAGCTTGCCGGGATTCTGCATGGAGTTTAACCGTCTGGCAATATCAGCGACCTTGGTTAGGGTGGCCGGCGGAGTATATGGGCTGCTGTGGAAGGTGATATAGTTAACCTGACAGCCGCGGCGCATCATCTGATAGCAGGCCACCGGTGAGTCAAAGCCGCCGGAGAGCAGGGCGAGTACATTGCCACTGATGCCGGAAGGCAGACCGCCAGCACCGGCAATGCGCTCAAAAAAAACAAAGGCCAGGTTCTGGCGTATTTCCAGGCCGACTTGGAGTTTGGCTTGGCGCAGGTCTATGGTCATGTCAGGAAACTGTTGGCAGAGCTTGCCGGCGAAATATATTTCAATCTCCTGGCTGCTCATGGGAAATCCCTTGTCGCTGCGCCGGCAACGCATGGCATAAGTGCAGGGAGCCTCGCCGTGATGCCGGCGAAAGGCGGCGTGCAGTGCCGGAAAGTGGGTCATGACGCAGGATTCTATGGCGGCCAGCTCCGGCTGCAATACAAAACCCGGAGAGAGTGAAGCCAGCCCGGAGATAAGCGGAACTTCATGGCGTAAGCACAGCAAATCTTCTTCGCTGAAATGCGCTTTCTCATCTTTTGGAAGCAGAAAGATACGCCCGCGTTCCGTGATCAGGGAAAATTCGCCCATTGGGGCGAGGCGTCGTCGCAACTCACTCCATAGCCGCTTTTCAAAGGCATGGCGATTTTTGCCTTTAGTACCTATCTCGTCATAGCGGCAAAGCAGAGCATTGTAGGGTAAATATGGTTGCCAAGGTGATTCATTCATGGATCGTCGGTTGCAGGAAGATATGACAATTGCTGCATGCACTGAACAGCTCATTCTATTTTGTACGTGCTTGCTATGATGACAAAAGAGCCCGGAAGACTTTGTTTTTTGCCTCCGGGCTCTCGAGTTATTTAGTTGCTTAGCTTAGTGGCAGGCCTCTTGAATAGCCACAGCTACAGCTACGCTGGCGCCTACCATGGGGTTGTTGCCCATGCCCAGGAAGCCCATCATCTCAACGTGAGCCGGCACACTGCTGGAGCCGGCAAACTGAGCGTCAGAGTGCATTCTGCCCATGGTGTCAGTGAGGCCGTAAGAGGCCGGGCCTGCCGCCATGTTGTCAGGATGCAGGGTGCGCCCGGTTCCACCGCCGGAGGCTACCGAGAAGTATTTCTTGCCGGCTTCCATGCGTTCCTTCTTGTAGGTGCCGGCTACCGGATGTTGAAAACGGCTCGGATTGGTGGAGTTTCCGGTGATGGAGACATCAACGTTTTCTTTCCACATGACGGCTACGCCTTCGCGTACGTCATTGACACCGTAGCAAAGCACGGCAGCACGTGGTCCCTTGCTGAAAGCGTAGCGCTTTACTTCTTTGAGCTTGCCACAAGCATAGTCAAAGCTGGTTTCCACATGCGTAAAGCCGTTAATACGGCTGATGATGTAGGCGGCATCCTTGCCCAAACCGTTAAGTATGACGGTCAACGGCATTTTGCGCACGGTATTGGCCTTGCTGGCTATGCCTATGGCGCCTTCGGCGGCGGCGAAAGATTCGTGGCCGGCCAAGAAGCAGAAGCAGGTGGTGTCGTCTTGCAGCAGCATGGAGGCCAGATTGCCATGTCCCAAGCCTACTTTACGCTCTTCAGCTACTGAACCCGGTATGCAGAAAGCTTGCAGGCCCTCGCCTATGGCCTTGGCGGCATCGGCAGCCTTGGTAGCGCCTTTTTTCAGGGCAATAGCAGCACCCAGCACGTAGGCCCACTTGGCATTTTCAAAGCAGATGGGTTGAATATCAGTGGCTATCTCATAAGGATTGAAGCCCTTGTCAGTACAAAGCTTCAATGCCTCTTGCAGGTCTTTAATTCCGTATTGACGGGAAACCGCCTCTATTTGGTTTATGCGGCGTTCGTAACTCTCGAAAAGTGCCATGTTACTTCCTCCTTATTCGTGACGGGGGTCAATGTACTTGACAGCGCCGGCATCGGAGCTGAAACGCCCATAGGTGCCCAGTGCGTTCTTATAGGCCTCATTGGCGTCCTTACCCTTCTTGATCTGCTCAAGCATGGGCCCGACCCTCACATATTCGTAGCCGATGATTTCATTGTTTTCATCCAGGGCCAGTCTGGAAACGTAGCCTTCGGCGATCTCCAGGTAACGCGGTCCTTTGGCAACAGTGCCGTAAGTGGTGCCGATCTGGGAGCGCAGCCCCTTGCCCAAGTCCTCAAGACCGGCTCCGATGGGCAACCCATTTTCGGAGAAAGCACTCTGAGAGCGACCATAGGATATCTGCAAGAATAGTTCGCGCATGGCGGTATTGATGGCGTCGCAGACCAAGTCAGTATTCAGGGCTTCCAGCACTGTTTTACCCGGCAGGATTTCCGAGGCCATGGCGGCGGAGTGAGTCATGCCGGAGCAGCCCAGAGTCTCAATCAGAGCCTCCTGAATGATGCCATTTTTAATGTTTAAGGTAAGCTTACAGGCACCCTGTTGTGGTGCGCACCAGCCTACACCGTGTGTAAGCCCGGAGATATCCTTAACTTCGCGCACCTGATCCCACTTGCCCTCCTGAGGGATGGGAGCGGCGCCGTGATTGCAGCCTTGCCTGACGCTGCACATCTGTTCGACTTCTTTGGTGTTCATGCTTTTCTGGCAGCTCCTTGTGATGTAGTGATGAGCACTATGCTCAAGAAAACGGCGAAAATATAATCTAATCTGAAAACGAGTGTTTACAAGCAAAAGAAGAGCTGAGCAGCGAAATGCCAAAAGTCATATAAGCGGAGATGAGGTTGCGTTATGCTTCTTATGCCGTATTGAGAATTCTTATGATAGTTTCAGCTTCTTTATGAATCTTTTTTAGCAAAACTTGAAACTATTTGAGCGTAGACTATTGTTGCTTTGAAACACATTCATCCTATGGGCAGAAAAAACAGTTATGAGGCGAATGAAAAAACATCCTGCCGATTTGACTGTTCCATCTGTCCACTTTATTCACTGCGTTTACTGCCTGTGAGATGGCTGTTGTCCAACCTTGCACTTTGCACTTGAACCTGTGTTATTGCTGGAGGTGATCATGTCCAAAGCCCTGAGATTTTTTACGCTGATCGAGTTGCTTACGGTGATTTTCATCATTTCGGTTTTAGTCAGCCTGCTTTTGCCGGTCACGGTGAAAGCGCGTTCCAAGGCCGGTCAAGCCAGTTGCGTGAACAATCTACGCCAGCTTGCCCTTGCTTTTATGCAGTATGCCACTGATCACAAGGAGCGTTTAGCGCCTTATATCACCGGCGGTGGTGTCTACGACCATCCGGGCACTAATTGGACGCGATGGACTTATCCATACTATCAGGATGTGCAGCTTCTGGTCTGTCCAGCCAGTCCTAAAAAGGCGCCGCTGCCTACCAAGGTAGGCTTCCATCTTTACGACGGGCACTACGGTTGGAACTACGATGGCACTCAAGGTAATCGTGGTCCTTTGCATTCGCATATAGACCAGCCAAGCAAGGGATACTTGGTGTTTGACTCAGGAGACCAGTGCATTATTTATGGCAAAAATTGCTGGGAAAACCTGATGGAAGAACTGGATTTAGACTGGAACAGCAAGGCAGAAGGTTGTAACCGACACCTTGGCATGGTGAATATCGCCTTTGTAGACTGCCATGTGGAGGCACGCGACCTGGACGACTTCCTGGCTGCACCCTGCGCTACCTTCGAACTGCCCTGGTATATAGAGTGGGATAAGGGTATGCTGCAGCGTGGCATAGTGCCATTCCCGTACCGGTGATGCATTTTAATCCGCAGATTACGCAGATTGCAGGATGTGGCCAGAGTGGACGAGGTGTGGGCGTTTTATCATTCTGCGACGACGCCAGTTCTGTGGTGATGCCAGTTCTGTGGTGGCGCCAGTTCTGTGGTGGCGCATACTTGCGCCACATGCCTACGCCACATGCCTGCGCCACATACCTGCGCCACATACCTACGCCACATACCTACGCCACATGCCTGCGCCACATGCCTGCGCCACATGCCTGCGCCACATGCCTACGCCACATGCCTGCGCCACATACCTGCGCCACACCTCATCTTTCCACTGCATCCTTTTCGGATGTCCCCACAGCGGAATTATTTTAGACTATAAGGGCGACAAAACGCACTCCAAACCAGAGTAAGACGGCCATTGAATGCGGTGGTATATTATTTAATTGCCAATTTCAGTCAGGTTGTCGCATGAAAATACTTTTTATCGGAGATATAGTGGGCAAGGGAGGGCGCGAGACGGTTCGCGCTTTGGCGCCGGGTTTGCGCCGTGAATACAACTGCGATTTCTGTATCGCCAACGCCGAAAATGTCGCTGGCGGCAGCGGTATGACCAAGAGCTGCTTGCAAGCAGTATTCGATGGCGAAGTAGATGTTTGTACCAGCGGTGATCATGTCTGGGATCAGAAGCAATTTGCAGATGAAATCGAGTCGCTGCCCAATGTGTTGCGACCGGCCAACTATCCGGACTCTCAGCCCGGCAAGGGCTATGGCGTGTATGTCAGCGAGAGCGGTGCCAATGTAGCGGTGCTATGTTTGTTGGGACGCACCTTTATGGCAGTGGGCGCAGAATGCCCGTTTGCCGCTGCTGAACGCATAGTGCCCGAACTCCGAAAGATCACCCCGATAATTATCGTTGATTTCCATGCAGAGGCAACCAGCGAAAAAATAGCGTTGGGACGCTTTTTGGATGGACAAGTCAGTGCTGTGCTCGGCACACATACCCATGTGCCTACTGCCGACCAGCAGCTTTTCCCGGGAGGCACCGCCTTTCAGTGCGATGTAGGCATGGTCGGCGCGCGAGAATCGGTCATAGGAAGAGACCTGCAACCGGTAATCACCAGATTTCGTACCGGCATGCCGCAGCGTTTTACCGTAGCCGAAAAAGGCATCGTGCTACATGGTTGTGTAGTCAGTGTGACAGATAACGGCAAGGCCAAAGGCATAGAAAGGGTTATGCGTAGCTTGCCATAGTGCGGGCCGGCAGTGTTCGCAAGGCTGCTGGCTTGAGAATCCAAGTGCCCTAACAGGCATGCCCTGGGATAAGAATTCCTCTGAGGACGAGGCTCGAACGATCGAAGTCTAGCCCCGCAAGAAGCGCGAAATACCCAATCTTGGGTAACAGCTTGGGTTTGAGTATCAACAAAAACCAACCACCAACTAATGAGCGCCGACCAAAGCTTTAGTCACAAGTTATTCGTGTTTGTCACCGAATTTTTCCCCAATAGCGTAGAATTTTCAAGGCAACTTAAGGAAAAGTTTTATGCGTTGTCCCAAGTGCAGTTGCAATGATGATAAGGTAATTGAGTCACGCGTTTCAAAAGAAGGCGAGACCATAAGGCGCCGTCGTCAATGCCTGAGTTGCAGCCACCGTTTCACTACTTATGAGACGGTGCTGCCTGCCGAGATCACCGTGGTAAAAAATGACGGGCGTCGTGAGGAATTCAAGCCGGACAAGCTGCGGGCCGGTATTAAGCTGGCCTGCTGGAAACGAGCTGTGAGCCCTGAAACCATGGACAAGCTGGTCGGTGATATCACCAATTCACTGGCCTCACTTTCGGAAAGCGAAGTAAGCAGCCGGCAGATAGGTGAGATGGTCATGGCTGCGCTCAAGGAGATTGACGAAGTGGCCTATGTGCGCTTCGCATCCGTGTATAGAAAATTCAATGACGCCGATGCGTTTATTAGCGAAGTGAAAAAACTCAGCCGGAACTGAGATACTATGATCCAATTTGGCAGCGCAAATCTATTAGTGGAAACTGCTACGGGACAAACCCGGGAGTATGATCTTGATGCCTTGCAAGAGCGCCTCGATGCCGCCTTTCAACAGCATGGCATACATGAGGGCTGGTTGGCCGAAAATCTGGTGCTGAGCCTGGAGGAAAAAATACGCAGCAGCAATAGCATCGGGAAACGCTTGCAAGAGAGCGAGCTGGAACAGATGCTGCTCAATGTCCTGCTGGCCACCGGTTACGCCGAGATCGCCAACGAGTATTTGCGTCTAAGTCAGCAAGACTTTATTTTGCAGCCCCAAGGCATGCGTAGCTGGAGTCCGGCAGAGCTGCAAGTCGCACTCAGCGCCGGTCTGCCTATAAGTGGCAGTCAGGCCGAGACTCTGGCGCAGGAATGCCTGAAGGCACTGCAAAAGTTGGGCTTTGACCAGGTCAGTGATGCTTTTGTGCGTGAGCTGGCCGTACACCTTTTGCATTTCCGTGTACAGGCCGAACAGCAGCCGGAGGAAAAACCCGCTGCACGTAAAACACAGTTTATCGGGACGACGGACTGGCTGCGTTTAGCAGGGTCAAAAGCCAGCGAGTTAATCAAGCTCAAGATATTGCAACCCATGCCATTGTCAGATATCTTCCCTACTGCCAGGCTGCAATTCCGTCTGCGCGAGTTGGCACAGTGGCAGGGAGATTGGAGCGCTGAGCTAAACTTGTTGCCGGCCTTGCCGGAAATCGCCTTTGAGATACTGACCTTGCTTGATGATATGCGTGGCTATATACGTGAAAACTGGCCGCGCATCAGTGAGCCGGCCACGCATCTTATCTTGCCGGGTTTCAGGCAGTTCTTCATGAAGGAAATACCGGGTTTGAAACGTAAACAGCGGGAGGAGCTGCAAGAACAAGTCAGGTTGGAAGTGCAAAGACTCACCCGGGAAAAAGCAGCTTATGAGCTTATGCTTAGTTTCAGGTGATATGTTTCTAAATCACAGCGAGGTTTTTAGCAAACCGTTCATTTTAGAAAGAGTTTGACATTGATTAAAGACAGTTATGATATCATTGTGGTAGGCAGCGGCCTTGGCGGAATGACGGCAGCGCGCCGTCTGGCCGGCGGGGATCGCCGCATATTGCTGATAGAGCAGCATTCACAGCTTGGTGGCCTGGCCACTTACTTTAAACGCCGCAGACATATCTTCGATGTGGCGCTGCATGGCTTTCCCATAGGTATGCAGAAAAGCCTGCGTAAATATTGGGGCAAGGAGTTTGCGGAACGTGTCAGCCAAGTGCGTTCCATACGTTTTAATAATCCACAGTATAAGCTTGACACTACCTTTGATACCGAAGACTTCAGCGCTAAATTGCATGGACATTTCGGCGTGCCCAAAGAGAAGGTGGATGCATTTTTTGCAGCCATCGCCAATATGAACTACTACGACCAGAACCAGGAGACTACACGCGAGTTCTTCCAACGGCACTTCCCGAATCGCAGCGATATCTGGCGCTTTCTGATGGAGCCCATTACCTATGCAAACGGCTCCACCTTGGATGAACCGGCCATCAGCTATGGCATTGTCTTTGGCAATTTCATGAGCAAAGGCGTCTATACTTTCATAGGCGGCACAGATTGCTTGATAGAAATGATGGAGAAAAGCCTGCGCGAATATGGCGTACAGGTGGAATGTAATGCCGCATTGGATAAAATTTTCATAGACCAGGGGCGGGTGCGCGCCGCACGTATCAACGGCAAAGAAGTCGCTTGCCGTGCCCTGGTCTCTAACGGCAGCTTGCCCAGAACCGTGCTGGAGTGGGCCGGCAAGGAATATTTTAAGCCGGAATTCAGCGCAGGCGTGAAAGACCTGAAGTTGAGCAGCAGCAGCTGCCAAGTCTATATCGGCATTAAGGAAGGTGAGCGACTGCCCTACATAGGCGATCTGCTTTTTGATTCAACTTGGCCGGAATTCGATAGCGAGGCGCTCCTAAGCCGGGATGTGAGCAGCCGCACCTATTCGGTATATTACCCTGAAATTCGTCCGGGCAGCGCCGCTTACAGCGTGGTGGCTTCCATGAATGCGCGTTATGAGGACTGGGACGGATTGAACCGTGAAGAATATAGAGCCGGCAAAAAGGCACTGATAGAGGATACATTGGATGCCCTGAGCCTGCATCTGCCCAATATTCGACAGATAGCTGACTATGTTGAGGCGGCCACGCCTTGCACCTTTGAACGCTATACCGGACATGTGCGAGGTGCTACTTTCGGTAGCAAATTCCCCGGCTTAGGCTATAGCATGGGACTGCATAATGAAGTGGGGGGACTGTTTCACACCGGCTCGGTAGGCATTATCATGTCCGGTTGGCTGGGAGCAGCCAACTATGGCGTCATTACTGCCAATGAGGTAGAGAAATATTTGGCGGCAGCCGGTTGATTGATGTGTTGTGGATTAATATGGGGTGCCGACTATGAGTAACTCCGCGTCTGAAGACCGTGAGGGTCTGTCTTCATTTGAGCGTCTGGCACCCTTTATGCTGCGTTCGGGTATTGTGCAAGTCGGCAGACAGCGCCTTAGTCAACTGCGCAAACGATTGGCTTTCATATTGATCAGCGAAGATATCTCGGAAAATAGCCGCAAGGAATTCTTGTGGGATTACAGCTGCCCGGTTTTCCAGTGTCTCAAGAGTGATGATTTTGCCCGGATTTTTAACTATAGAGGCACCAAGGCGCTGGGTTTTTTGCGCTCCCCACTAAGCACTAAGGCTATGCAGGATCTGAAAGCGTTCAAGTTGAAGCGGGATACGGAGAAGCAGCCAAGGACGAGGACGGTTCCCAAAAGTGGGCAGGCGTCCAAATAAGGTGCAGGGGAAGGAAGAGGTGTGGCGCAAGTATGCGCCACACAGGACTGGCACTATTGCAGAACGCTAAAACGCCTGCACCTTGTTCACGGCGTCCACTCTGTCCACATCCTGAAATCTGCGTAATCCACGGATAAAAACGGGTCCGGCATCTTTTCGGGTTAGGTTGTCTGCTCTTGCTTAAGCTTTCCTTCGATGATAATAGCGAGCGCCCTGGCGAATGATACTTGCAGGGTTTCCGCAGTTTCCTTGGCGAGTTGCCGGTACTCCGGATTTTGCGCCAGTTCCAGTACGCTTTCCACCTGTTCGGCGCTGATTAGCTTCGAAGGTTTGGCCTTGTTATCGATGACAAGCAGCGACTCCGGCAACTCGCCTTCACCGCTGCGCAGCCAGTTTTCCGGCAATGCGAAACGCGCCTGTATACGCTCAGCCAAGTTGTCGCTCAGGGGCACCCTGGCGGTCTCTAATTTGGAATACAGACTGAAGCTGATCCCAAGCAGCTCAGCCATTTCACTTTGATTGCGCTTGAGCTTGCGACGTAGTAATTTTAACCGGGCAGCGATGGCAGGCATAACTTGTCAGAGCTCCATTGAAAGTTGCTTGAATACAGAATGAATTCGCATACAATATAACATTTTTCAACTCTTCAGCAAGCGGAACAAAATGAAACGAATTATACTTATTGACGCTTACGGACAAATCTATCGCAATTTTTTTGCTTTGCGTAATCTGCGTAATGATAAGGATGAGCCGGTCAACGCGCTTTATGGCATGGCCAGGTTTTTGCTCGGACTGGAAGAAAATCTGGGCAGTGAGTATGGTGCCGCGGTCTTTGATAAGGGTAAGTGCGAGCGACGTACGCAGATATTGCCGCAGTACAAGGCGCAGCGTCCGCCCATGCCTGATGACTTGCGCGTACAAATCGAGCCTATCCGAGTGTGGTTGCGGGCTTTTGGCTGGCCGCTGCTGGAGCAGGAGGGGCTGGAGGCCGATGATATTATCGGTTGCATCGCCAGTCAAAACGAGGAACTGCCCTTGAATATACTGAGCTATGACAAAGACTTGGCACAGTTGGTCAACAAGCGGGTGAGCCTCATACAACCGGGTAAAAACAATACTTGGTTGACCCAGGGAGTGGAAGAGGTACAAGAGAAATTCGGCGTGAGACCGGAACAGATCGTAGACTACTTGGCGCTGCTGGGAGACTCCTCTGACAATATTCCCGGTGTGCCCGGCGTGGGACCTAAAACCGCCGCCAAACTATTGGCGCAATTCGGAAACCTGGAAAGATTGCTGGCGAATCTGAATGAGGTAGACAGCGCCCGGCTGCAAGAAGCCTTGCAACAGAGCTCCGAAATGCTGCAACGTAACCGCGAATTGGTCGAGCTGGAGCTGGATTGCCTGCCGAACTGGCAGGGCATAGAGAGTATCAGGCGTACAGCGCCGAATTGGCGGAAGATCATGGATTTAGCCAAGGAACAGAATTTTAACTCACTGATCCGAATCATTGAGAAAAAATTACCCGCAGAAAAAAAGCAATTGGAGCTTTGGTGATAAATATGCCAAAGTTTTCTGAGCGGGAATGCCAATAAGCGAGCCCAGATATACGTTTAAACCAAGTGGAATACTTATGATTCAAACACAAGGGACTTTCCTTATGAAGAAGGCAAACATAAAACTCTTTACTTTAGTTGAGCTACTGGTGGTAATCGGTATTATCGCCATTTTGGCAGCTTTGTTGCTGCCGGCACTGAATAAGGCGCGCGAAAAGGCACAGCAGACCCAGTGCGTCAATCAACTGAAACAAATCAACTTGGGCATGGAAATGTACCGCAACGACAATAAAGACAGATTCCCATACTGGGTTTCAAACTTGTATTCAGAATATATAAACACCAAGAAGGCATACCAGTGCCCAGGGGACTCAGTAAACCGGGGAAAGGCGTTGGAAGAATGGTTGGCGCACCCGCAAAAACAATATACTGACGCTTACGACCGACCGGGAAACAGCGGTGTTGATGGCAGGTCTGTGCCTACTGATGTGGGTGGAGTAAGTTATTTTTATGAAATGAATGATGCAAAGTGCGGATGGACTCTGGCTGGTTTTGTGCCTGAACAAGAAACATTTCCCTGGAGCGAACTTAAGGACTATCAGCTAAAGTTCGGCAATAACGGCGATTCCTATGACCCTACTCTTTTCCCTGTAATTCGCTGCTATTGGCATTATCAATTGAGAAAAGGTGAAAGCCTGGGGGAAAAATCGCGGCCAGTCATGAATATCGCTTATGCCGGCAATTTTTTTATGAGTACATTTAGGTGGGAGGATGGGCAGTGGTCACCATAGCCCATCCGCTGCTTAGCTTATAGCCCGAAATATTGCCATATCATGACTGCCATGGAACCGTAATTTCAGATAACTGAACCTCTGTGA
Source organism: Oligosphaeraceae bacterium (assembly GCA_012799725.1). Lineage (GTDB taxonomy): Bacteria > Verrucomicrobiota > Lentisphaeria > Oligosphaerales > Oligosphaeraceae > JAAZIY01. Next base: position 21,400 of record JAAZKR010000163.1, read on the forward strand.
AGTTGCACTGGCACTGTTTTGGTTTTCGGGAGCTTCATTCAAGCCCCGCCAGCACTTCTTCGAGCGGTTCCCCGGCCCTTCGGGCTAAAAGGCGCCACTGTATTTTCACAAGTCAAATTTCAACAATACTATTTTTTTTTGCCACACTTAAATTGTTGCTTAGTAATCAGATGAAGAAAAAATAACGCTCGTTTGAACCAGAAGTTCAGTTGTCAGAATTTTGTTGTTTCCCCTTTTGGTGGTTAGTCATCTTCATTGAACCGCTAAAACGCCAAGAGGAAAAAGCAAATCCGACTAATCCGGCCCGATCAGTCGTCTGTGTTCCGCTTGTGTGGATTGCGGGTGCCAGCCCACTCCCAGTTCATCACAAAACTTCGCACATTATTTTTTTATGGCTGAATTTTTTTCTTCCCTCGGCATAGTCTGCCACGATCTGCCCTTTGCCTTTCAGTAGCCACTTATAGATGCACAGCCCCTCCAATCCCACTGGTCCACGTGCATGAATCTTATTAGTGCTGATACCTACTTCTGCTCCCAAGCCGAATCTGAAACCATCGCTGAATCTGGTGCTGCAATTCCAGAACAAGTCTGCGCCGTCCACCTGCGCCATAAAAGCGGCAGCGGCTTTTTCATCTTCACTGACTATGGCGTCGGTATGCCCTGAACCGTAGCGGTTAATATGCTCCACGGCTTCGTCCAGGCTCTCCACGATCTTAATAGTCAGCACATAATCCAGGTATTCAGTCTTCCAGTCCGCATCAGTAGCCGGCACGACTTTAGCCATGCTTTGCGTTTTCTCACAACCCCGCAGCTCTACGCCACGCAGCTCCATCTCCGGTAACAGCATCTTCAAAAATTCCGCAGCGATATCCTTGTGCAGCAGCAGTTTTTCAGCGGCATTGCAGACCGCGACATACTGACATTTTGCATCTATGCTGATTTGCAGGGCCATATTCAGATCGGCGGCAGCGTCGATATACACGTGGCAGATGCCGTCAGCATGTCCGAGCACGGCGATATTGCTATTTTGCTTGATATGCCGCACGAATTCATTTGAGCCTCTGGGCACGATCAGATCAATGTATTCGTCTAGTTTGAGCATTTCGCCCACTTCCTCGCGTGACTCCAATAACTGCAGCCAGTGTTCAGGCATTCCGGCACGATCGGCCGCCCGGCTTATGCACTGCGCCAGGACGCGATTGCTGCGCAACGCCTCACTGCCGCCTTTCAACAGGGCGGCATTGCCGCTCTTCAAGCAGAGGCAAGAAATCTGCACCAAGGCATCCGGTCTGGACTCGAATACCACGCCTATCACGCCTATGGGACAGCTTACTTTGTAGAGTTCTAAGCCTTGATCCAGCTCGGTAGCGCTCAAGGTTTGGCCTATAGGATCAGGCAATTTGATCAGGCTTTCTATGCCGGCAATCACTTCGGCCAGTTTGGCTTGGTCGAACCTCAGTCTTTTCAGCGCCGGAGCATCCAAGCCCTGCTCGGCAGCCAAGCGCAGGTCTTCTGCGTTTGCCGCGAATATCTGGTCTGCATTGGCAGCCAGCTCTTTTGCTATGGCCTGTAAAGCCTGATTTTTTTGTTCGCTGCTCTTGGTTGCCATCAATCTGGAGGCCTGTTTGGCTGCCTTGGCCATTTCTTTGCTTGTCATCATGTATCCTTTGCTGTAATTCAGTGTAAATTTGCGTCCCGGAGACCTTGCCTCATCATTCTTTGCCTAAGGCATTCATACAATAACAGTGCGCTTGCGGTAGAAACGTTAAGCGAGTCGGCCTCACCCAGCATGGGCAGGCGCAGACATTCATCGGCAGCCTGCAGCAGCTTCTGGCTCAATCCATACTGTTCGGAACCTACTACGACAGCCACCGGACCGGTCATATCCACATCAAAATAGAGCCGTTCAGCATGTGGGCTGGCCGCACAGATACTCACACCGCCTTTTTTCAGCCAAGCTACGGCCTCAGCACTACTCGCCTCCGCTATAGGCAACGTAAAAAGATTTCCGGTGCTGGCACGCACCACGTTCGGATTATATAAGTCTGTACGCGAATCGCAGAGTATCAGCGCATCCACCTGCACTGCGTCCGCCGAGCGCATCATAGTACCCAAGTTGCCTGGTTTTTCGATGCCTTCAGCCACCAGGTAAAAAGCTTTCGTTCCCGGTGCCGGCAAATCTTGCAGGCCGCGCCGTTTTTGCGGACCTATGCCCAGCAATCCTTCTGGCCTGTCTCTATAGGCGATCTTGCCAAAGGCCTGCGGTGCCAGACGAAAAAGCCTTGCGCCGCGTTGCGCACACTGTCCCAACAGCTCGTTTTCGTTCTCACCCTGGTACATTTCCGGGCAGAAATATAACTCTTGTATCGGGTAATCAGCCGCCAATGCCCTTGTCAGCGCTCTATATCCCTCTATCAGCACCACTTGGTCTTTATCTCTGGAGCCACGATCGCGCCACCTTACTATTTGCTTCACGCGTACATTTTGCAAGCTGCTGATTTCTTCAAATGCCAATGCTTTCACAATTTTCCACAAACTCCAATTCGCTTGTCAGCGCCAAGTCTACGCCTCTGCCTCTGCCTCTTTCGTTATTTTTATGTAATGACTCTGTAGCGCGGGTTTAAAAGTGGCAATGCATGGGACATATGAGATTCATGGGACGTACGGATAGGACAATGAGGTCTGCGATTTTAGCTTGCCGGTTCCCACATGTCGCACTACAGAAGAATACCTCATTACATTTTCACGGTTTTAGCAAGCAAAAAAGTGCTCTTGAGGATTGCAGATTCGGTCTCTTGCATTAAGTTAGTCGCAGTTTACTTTCCTGCAAGAGACAAATTTCATTTTCCGGAGACATCATGCTCGCCAAGCGCCTCAAAACCGCGATACCCCTCATCGTGTTGCTCTGTCTGGTTTTCAGCCTTCCCGGTGCTGCTGGACGCTTTTTATTCACGGCTTTAGCTGCCGCATTTTTTTTCCTTGCCATAGCAGAGGCCATTTCTCTCTCCGAGTTCAGCGGCAAGAAAACTTTCGTTTTGCCGCTCTATCTCTATGGAACGCTGCTCTTTGTAAGCTCCTCTCTCAACACTGGGCACCCTGCCAATGTGCTTCTCCAGCTCTCCCTTGAAGTCATGGGGGCTATTTTATTCATGCTGGGCAGCTTTTGGCTTTGTTTTACTTTGCCTTCCGGGCGCGGCAGCTTGCGACAGCTCTACGCCGCTTTCGCCATTGCCTTCTACATCTGCTGGCCGCTCTCCTTTATGCCTAAGCTCTTCTTTTTGAGTTCCGGCAATTGGCTGCTAGGCTACATGATCTTGGTTGCCAAGCTGGCTGACACTGGAGCCTACTTTGTGGGCACACTCACGGCCAAACTACCCGGTGGCAACCACAAGCTGGCCAAGGTCATTAGTCCCAAGAAAAGTTGGGAAGGACTGCTGGGCGGAATGTTTTTCTCCTTGGTTGGCTCTCTGCTATTCTTCCATTTTGCCCAAGATCACTTGCTATTTAATGATCTGGGCAATTTGCTGGGTATCAGCATCGAGCTCAGCATAATTGACGCTTGGCTGCTAGGCTTGGCCGCTCCCCTGGTCGGACTGCTCGGCGACTTGGCTGAGTCTGCCATGAAACGAGCTGCCGAAGCCAAAGACTCGGGCAATCTGCCAGGTCTTGGTGGTCTGCTCGATACTCTTGACAGCCTTATACCTATGGCGCCGCTTTTCTACGCCTGGCTTATGCTTAAAAACGCCATCGTGCTCTTGGAACTGAGCAAATTCGCCGGATAATCCGGCAAAAATAACGCTTCTGCCGTCACACAGGGTTGGCAACCACAAAATCACTAAGCCCGACAGCTTGTTTCAAGACCGGTTTGCCAAAGTTGCCTTGTCATATGAAAAATCTTGTGATATGAGGGCGTAATTATGAATCCGCAAATTTCGCAGGTTGATAACTATTGCTCTTGAAAAATCTGCAGAAAAACTGGGAGTCGAAATAATCGAGGCATTTTTATGCGTGCCAAATGAGCATTTCAACGCCAAGTGTTGCAGGAGGAAAATTATGTTCCTTTATTATTGATGTGGCGTAAGTATGCTCTACAACAGAATGTTAAAATGCCCATGCATCCACACTGTCTACAAACGTTAGCGCCGTCCACCACTCCAGTTTTACCCTGACCAAGCATGGCACCAACCATTGACCAATGAAAAAAATGCCTTAGCCACGAGTTGTTCGTTTTTTCGCCAATTTTCTCGTATTGTCAAAGTAGCTTTGCGCAATACTAATTGCTTTTTCCGCCATTTTCTGCATGTTGGGGTATTTTCCACTTTCTTGGGCGGCTTCCTTGAGCATTTTGAGCCCTGGCACAATAAACTGCGCATACCACTCCAGCTTATCTTGCAGCAGCAGTTTGCCGTATGCCCCCAAGGCTTGCATAAGTCTTTGGCAAGCAGCAGCGTATAGTACGTCATCATTTGGTGCATCCCCGCCTAGGGCTTTGACTTGGCGTTGATATTCACGCCAGACTTCACGGCGCAACTCGCGTTTGTGGCACTGATAAGGGTCGTAAAGCAGCGAGGCCAGATCATAGGCTGCGCAACCCAGTCGCATGCCTTGGAAATCAATAAGGCTTAGCTTGCCGTTGTGAAGTTTGATATTGGCGCTTTGCAGGTCTCGATGTATGGGGACCAAGGGCTGGCGTAAGAGCAGTTCGCGTAGACCACGATATTCCCTGGCTACATCGACCCAGAGTTCCGGTGCCCGCAAACAAGCCTGCAACATGTTATTGCGGAAATAATCACGTTCCCAATCGTATAATCCCTTGGTAAAACCCTTTTGCAAAGGCAGTTCTTCCAGGCGCACAGCCTGATCACCGAGCACATGTAGGCGTGCAATTTGCTCGACCACCCCGAAAAGATAGCCTTTGAGCAGGGGGCCTGGGGCCAGCTGCAAGTCGCTTTGTCCCAAATCTTCGATAATGATCTCAAAACAATCCGGCTGATGTCTGATAATGCGCGGCACATTTATATTCAGACTACAGAGGAATTCACTGATAGCTGCAAAGCCGGCATTCTCACGCCTTTCCGGATCATAGGCGCACCAGACCCAGGATTTATCGGCACTTTTGATTCTTTTATACAGCCTGCCACTGCCCTGTTTGGGAAGCTCTTCCAGCTCATATTGACCCGGCTTCAAGTCCAGGCTGTCTAACAAGCGCCAGTCCGGCTCATGTTTACTGCCTACTGGTTTGGGCGGCGGCACATCATCTCCAACAAAGATACCGTCGGCATAGAGCAGCGGTCTAGGCAGTCTGGTATAGTCCCATAGGACGACGTTGTGCAATTGTGAACCGGCCGGCACGCCCAGTTCACAGCCCAGCCCCAGCGCACCGCTGCACTGTACGCCTTTCTGTTCGAGTGCAAAACGTCTTTGGGCCTGTTCGCTTTGCGCCTCTCTCAGCATTGGATGAGCAGTCAGGGCGCAGTCAGCGATCTCCCCATGTGCCCGGATATAGTCTTGGGCATTGCCGATATCCGACCAGAAGACTTCCTCCCCCAGGCATAATGCCTGCACAGGCCAGCCCATTTGCAAGGCTTTCTGATAGCAGGTCACGATATCGGGGGCAACTTGGTCGTCTGGCAGCAAACTAAGCACATCGGGCCTGAATATATGTATGCCAGAGAAAGTATGTGTGCCGTTTTTCGGGTCTCTGAAATTGATGATATTGCCTTCTTCATCCAAGCTTACACTCTGCGGTCCTTTGCCGGGTATGAGCAACACAGTGACTGCGGCTTCTCGCTGCAAATGCGCATCTATTAATTTTTCCAAATCGAAATCAATGATCACATCGACATTGTGCACCAGAATATGCTCAGCTTCCGGAATCAGCTTGTATCCCTTGCGCAGTCCACCGCCGTGATTCAGGAGCTGGTGCTCCTGAGAGACCTGCAAATCCCAGTTGTACCTACGTGCCAGTCTGGCGCAAAACTCGCTGACCCGGTCGGCTTGATAGCAGCAGTTCACTACCATGTTGTCTATGGGCAGGGAGGAAAGTGCGGCGGCGGTGAGTTCTAAAAGCGGCACGCCACAGAAGGGCACAAGCGCCTTAGCACGGCTTAGGGTGGCAGGACGCAGGCGACGACCCTCGCCGGCAGCTAAAATAAATGCACTAATTCGGGTAGACATGAGCTTTCAATGTACGGGTTTGAATTATCTGTACGTGAAGTTGTGATAGCGTCGGTTGCACTTTTTGATGATAAAAATTCATACTGGCAAAGCAGAGACGGAAAAAAACATTACATTTAAACATCGCCCTTTAAGATGTTTCAGTTTTTGGAGTCAATTTATGAAGAGTGCAGTTGTAGCCGGTCACATTTGTCTGGATGTCATTCCTACCATCGATCGTCCCTTTGAGCTTTTGCCCGGTCGTCTCTATGAAGTAGGTGGCCCTACCATGGCCACCGGCGGCGCTGTCTCCAATACCGGGTTGGCGCTGCATATTCTCGGGATACCCACCATGTTGATGGGCAAGATCGGTGATGATTCCTTTGGCAAGGCAATTTTGAACATAGTGGCGCAAATAGCACCAGGCTTGGAAAAGAATTTTATTGTCGATGCCAAAGTGGAAACTTCTTACTCAGTGGTGATTAACATACCCGGCACCGACCGCATATTTTTGCACAATCCCGGTGCAAATGCCAACTTTGTCTCGCGAGACATAAATTATGAAACGCTGGCTCAGGCAGCTTTATTCCACTTTGGTTATCCTTGCTTCATGGCTAAAAGCTACGCTAATGAGGGCGCCGAGCTTATCGATATGTATCAGCGAGCTAAAGCCTGCGGCGTAACTACCTCATTGGATCCGGGCATGCCGGACCCCGGTGGCGATGCCGGCAAGGTGAACTGGAAAAAAGTATTGCAAGACCTGCTGCCTTACGTGGATGTATTCCTGCCCAGCGCCGACGAGCTGCTATTCATGCTGGATCGGGACAACTTTGGCAAGGGAGATAACATCAGCGTACAGGAGATGGAGCGTCTGAGCGCTCAGCTGCTTGATATGGGAACCGCCGTGGCCGGTATTAAACTGGGCACCAGAGGCCTGTATATACACAGCGCCGATGAAGAACGCATCGCAGAGATGGGCAAAGGAAAACCGGAGAAGCCCGAACTCTGGGCAAACCAACAATTCTGGTTCCCTATCTTTAAGGAAAAAGAATTCAAGGGTGCCACAGGTGCTGGTGATACCACCATAGCCGGCTTTCTGGCCGCTATGCTGAAGGGGCAATCGCTGTACCAAGCCGGTCTTTTTGCCTGCGCCGTAGGGGCTTGTAACGTGGAAGCAGCTGATGCACTCGGCGGCATACTGGACTGGGAAGAAACCAACAAGCGCATAGAGGCCGGTTGGGAAAAATTGCCGGTAAGGAATGTCGAAGACACGAGCTGGCATCTGCAAGACGGTGTCTGGGAAAAACATCGCTGAATTAGTTAAGGCGTGTAATCTTGTGACACGTATATACGGGCGAAGCCTGGCGCAAAAGCGCTGGGCCTCGCCTTTTTCAGGCGCAAAAGCCGTAGTGGCTTAAACCAGCGAGCTTAGTGCCTCACGCAGGCGCTGGCAGGCCAAATCTATTTCGTCTTTACTGACTTTCAAGGGAGGCAGCAGGCGTAGCACGCCTCCTCCGGCAGTCAGAACCAACAAGTGCTGTTTTTGACAGGCGGCCTGCAATTCCTTGACTTTATCACCAATCTGCACGCCTATGAGCAACCCCATGCCGCGCACTTCTTTGATTAGCGGAAACTCTTGTTTCAGCTCATTGAGCTTGGTTAAAAGGCACTGGCTCATCTGCCGCACATTATCGATGACCTTTTCTTCTTCCATGGCTCGGAATACAGCCAGAGAGGCGGCACAGGCCAGTGGTGTGCCGCCGAAAGTGCTGCCATGCACGCCGGGCGCAAAAAGAGAGCCGTACTCGGAACGGATAGTAAAGGCACCCATGGGGAAGCCATTGCCCAGAGCCTTGGCCATGCTCATGGCGTCCGGCACTATATCGAATTCCTGGTAGGCGAAGTAGTGTCCGCAGCGTCCCATGCCGGACTGTACCTCGTCAAGCAACAATAGCAGGTTTTTCTCATCACAGAGTTGGCGGAGTCCCTGCATAAATTCCTTGCTGGCCATATGTACGCCGCCCTCGCCCTGCACCGGTTCGACCATAACTGCAACCGTATTGGCGGTGATGGCGTTGCGTACTGCGTCCAAATTATTATACTCTGCAAAGACGAAGCCGCCCATATCCGGTGCGAAACCCTCGCGGTATTTGGTGTTGGCGGTTGCCGCCAATGTCGCCAGGGTGCGTCCATGGAAACAATTACTTGCACAGATGATTTCGCTGCGTTCGCCATTACGGCTGCCCCAACGCCGCGCAAATTTGATCATGCCTTCATTGGCTTCTGCGCCACTATTACAGAAAAATACTTTGCCGCCAAAGCTTAAGCCTGCGATGGTCGCTGCCAATCGGGCCTGATGTTCATTGTGATATAAATTCGAGCAGTGCATCAGACGTCCGGCCTGTTCGGTTATGGCTTGCACAACGCCGGGGTGGCAATGCCCGAGATTGCAAACGCTGATGCCCATGCCAAAGTCCAAGTATTTATTGCCGTAGTAGTCCCAAACCCAGGCACCCTCGCCGCGTACAAGCATAAGTTCGCGTCCATAAGTGGGTAGCACAAAGTCACGGTCAAGTTGCAAAAGCTGAGAAAAAGTTTCTTTCATGGTTTTACTTTCTAGTATTTAGAGGGTATCCAAAAAGGATTTTCTAACCACGGAACACAGGGAGCACACGGAAATTTTATATGGGTTGCTGCTCTGGCGGGTGAGACTGCATGCGGTTTAAAAAGTAGCGCAACCGTCCCGGTTGTGAAGTCCGGATTGTCGTGAGGTGTGCAGTGCATCGAGTGCGTCCGGCTTTCGCCCACATCGTCCACCATGTTTCCCGTGCCCTCTCGCGCGCGCACGCGCGCGTACCATATCAAGGGTGGGTTGCCCCCTGGGTGGGTGGGGCTGGATGAT
>JAAZKR010000164.1 GCA_012799725.1 Oligosphaeraceae bacterium
CATGCTATGTTTTCCGCGTGGCAGGCTGTGGAGGAAGAATGCGGTGCGGTCATCGCGGAACTCAACGTATGCATTGAGGGCATTGCGTGTATATCCGGACAGGTTATCGACGGTTTCGCAGGCAGCTGCCCTGAAGTCTTCGATCAGCAGATATTCATAGTCATTTTTGCTTTCGATAAGCAGTTCGACCTCGAGCAGGTCTCCGCTGTTGATGCTGGCTCCTGTCTCCAGTTTTTCACGGCGGTAGTTTTCGGTCTGCGTTCCGGTTGCCTGCCCTTTCTGGTCGGGCAACTAGATTTTTTCATCGTCGCGGTGCAAGCGGTAAACCGCTCGGTCAATGCGCACTTCGAGTCCTGCCTTGCGCAGAAAATCCTCCCGGCTGATATATTCGAGATACCCATTGAAATACAAAGGGGCGCTGCCGGTTTTGCGGAATTCGACTTCATGGCGGCATGCGGCTTGTAATCCTGCTCGTTAGGCTGCTTACGCAGCCAAACTCCAGGTGGCCTCAGCAATGCTGAGGCTAGGGCGTAAACGGCCGTCGTACTTTTTACCATAGCAACTCCAGGCTAAGAGGTGCCACTGTATTTTCACAAGTCAAATTTCAACAACGTAATTTTTTTGCCATACTTAAATTATTGCTTAGCAATCAGATGAAGAAAAAATAACGCTCGTTTTTTTGAACCTGAGCTTCAGTTGTCTGAACTTATGATATGCTTTTTATCCTATCGTTCATGGCTTTGCTGTGCCGACATCGACATTACTGCAACGGCTTTTCGGATCATACATATTGAGAGTTTTAAAAATGAGATTGGCCATTTCCAAGTGACCTTGTGCACCTGGATGGACGTATTCACCGAGCCATGATTTGAGAATTTTCGGGTCTGCGGCGTGTTCTTTCCAGTATTCATCATGGTCAACAAGAATAGTGCTGTATTTTTTTGCCGTTTCACGGATGATCCGGTTGAAATCGACCAATGCTCTCCAGCGGATCACATAAGAATTTTTTTCACCCCAACGGGCATGAACATCGACCGTGTTGTAGGTTTGCAGAACGACGATAGCGCCATCGCCCTGAATCCGTTCAACCAATTTTTCAATGCGTGCGCGGAAACCGTCAGGCCCATTGCATTTGGGATGATTTCCGTCATTGAAGCCAATCAGCACAAAAACAACCTGCGGGTCGTAACGTTTGACTCTGCGCCGATACTCATTTTCATCAAGAAGACCAAAAGTTGTATCTCCACTGGTACCGGAATTTATTACAGCATCTTTTGATAAATGATATTCCCACCGGGCACGCTCATGGAAAATTTCCGGAAAGCTGCGCCTGCCGTCAGTATGGCCGGCGCCATGCGTGATGGAGTCACCGTAAAACACCCATGTCCATGGGGATTGTGTTTTTTTGTTGACGTGATCGGCAATTCTTTCCAAGTCCGCTTCTACTTTTGCGTCGGCATGCATAGATAATGTGGTGCAAATTAAAGTGAAAAGTGACAATAATGTTTTCATTTTTGCGAACTTCATCATTTGGGTGTTCCATCTTTATTAAAAGTCTTCACACTAAGATTATTAAAGCCTTTATCCCATGAATTAAGCATGGTCATAGTGATTGAGGTTATTCCAGTTGTTGGCGTTTGAAAAACAGAAGTGTCCGATACCAGAATGTTGCCGCTGCCTTGATGATGTTCTGCAGACATAGAACCTGCATCTATACCATACAATCCATTGAGTCCTGATATTCCGGAAGCTGCTTCTGTATCATAGCAAATGGGAAACTTTTTCCCACCACCAGCATATTTTGCTGTGTCCGGACGGAATGGTGTATAAAAGGTGACGCTATCTTTCATTGAACCGCATCTTGATTCAAAGGCATAGCTGCGATTGACGGTTTTACCCCCCATCCGAGTCCAAGTGTAATTTTTATACGATCCTTTTTTAGCAAGATCCGGAATCCTTGTGATATCTCCGGGGCAATTCCAGAGCGCCAAGTTTTCCATCCAGCCTCCCATGATCAGCTGATACCATGGGCCGGTAGTATGCCAAGCAGGGTGAAATCCGTCGCTATCAGCAGCATATAGCGTTACAATAATACCAATCTGCTTCAAGTTGTTGACACACGAGATGCCCCGGGCTTTATTACGCGCCTTGCCTAATGCAGGTAGCAGCATAGATGCGAGGATGGCGATGATGACGATGACGACCAGCAGTTCAATGAGCGTAAACAGACGATGAAATTCCTGGGATTTTTGCAAACAGATTTTCATGGTACCCCCTTGGTATAAGTAAACTTGTTGGAATGAGCCTTATAACCAGCACTCAACTGGACGTTATCATTTTTCCCCGGCGTTTGATGCAGCGGGAACAAACCAGATTTGAATATCTGAAATGTAGCCGCCATTCAAATAAAACTCCATCGAGGTGGTGTCCGGAGGAATGACAAATGGCCGGAAGAATTCCTTCTGCTGAAGAATACGTCCCTCTTTTGGGGTGGCAGGTTCTGTTTCTTGATTTTTCAGATGCATCACGTTGGATTGTGCCACCTTATCATCGGAAGAAATGGCCTTGACTTTGCAGGCATGCAAATGACCATTGACCAGACAGTAGAGAGTCCCTTTCTTTTCATCACGCCCCATATTTTTGGTGAATGTGTTGAATGCCTTTTTCGGATTGGAAATACTCTGAAGAATACATACCGGCTCCTCCGGATTTGCATCTTTTTTCAAGCGAAGCGAGCGATTTGTGTCTGCCGCCATGCTTCCATGATTGATGACCTCTCCAGCCGGTAATACATCAACCCGGTGAATCAACTGCTGAGCAAAGGCTTCATGACAGCAGGACATGCCTGGATGCTTGAAAAACGACGCTTCCAGCAGTGCACCTGAACCGGCTTCCAGTTCCAGCGTAATCTTCTGAAAATGCTCACCATGAGCTGTGATCAGAAGTTTTTCCCCGCTGCCGAGATTCATGGCTTCCGTCACATTCATCGGTAGCAGGATGTTAACTTTTCTCTTTTGATCTAAGTTGCGATTGACTGCAACTCCAATCCATCTTCCGCCGGAAACAAAGGTGGCCGTGTCCGTATATGCATCATCGGAGAAGAACACCGGAAAATCCGCACGGCGGCGATGAACCAGCATTTTTTCGTTTGCGCGAATCAGTTTCAAGACTCCGGCGGTCGCCCGCATTTGCGGGGATGGCCGTCCGCTGTAATCCAGCATGCCGCCATTCTGCTCGAGTTCCAGCATGGTTTCAGTAAGCTTTTGATTTTTCCATGACTTGGCTCTTGCGGCGCGCTGATCCATCCGTTCGATCCTTGTCTTCCAGGCGGGGTCGATTACGTTTTCAGGTGGCATCTCCAATGGGATCGGCGAATGGAAAACGTAGAAGAAAATTCCTTTGGAACCCAGGCGCAGCGCTTCCCAGATTTGCCACTGGGCTTCCGCTTCAGTGGGCATGCGCCAATGCAGGTAAGACCCTGGATACACCACCACTTTTTCTCCGTTGAAATAATGTCTGCCCCAAACGTCACCGAACATCTGTCCCATGAACCAACTATGCTTTCCATGAAGTTCGGCAGAGGTATTGAAGCAGTTCAACGCGTTGGTGAATTCTTTCTGGGAAACAGCACGAGGCGAAGGCAGTTGGGTTGAATGATCTGAGCCGAAATAATAGATGTCGGAACAAACTACCGGCATTTTACTGTCCCGAAGATAACTCAGGCTTTGTGCATTCATGATTACAGAGGTGGTATCCCTTGAAGGATCCGCTTTTTTCATAAGGTCATAGAGATAATTTGTGGTTGCCAGATCGCAGAGTCCGGGTTCATCCCGCAGAATATACCCCAGCAAAGCGTGGCTATATCCAATTCGGGAAACCGTTTGATCTGCCAATGTATCCAGGTCATCCAGCGAAGCGGCGCCGTGATAGAAGAAACTAAGCAGATCCGTATTGAATAAAACCCGGATCTGATGTTTTTCGGCTAACTGCAACAGTTTGGTCTGATCTGGTCTGGAAAAGTTAACAAACCAGCAGGTGTCATACCCGTTTTCACGCATATCCATCAAATTCTGTTCCACAAACGCCCAAAATTCCATTTTTGCCCGTTCTGCGTTCGGGCGCGTCCGTTCCCATGCCCAGAAAACACCAGTTGGAAATGCTTCCTTTAAAGCCTTTCCGACGGAATCTTTGTTTACATCTGCGGAGGATTTTATGCCGTTGAGCTTGATGTGGAACGTCTGCCAGAGGACATTGCCATACTTCCCGTTCCGATCTCCTTCTTGATAAAAACGCTCAAATTTGAAAAAAACGAAACCGTTATTCTCAGGAAGTTCGAGTTTTGCTCCGACCGTGCACGTATGTCCATGCTCCCCGCCAAATGGCTTCTTTTCAGTAATAATGAAATTCACACCGTCCAGAGAGTAGCTGAAAGCGGCTTCCCGCACCACTTTATCAGGGAAATTAGCAATGGTTCCGGCCATGTCAATATATTTGATTGAGCCAGGGGCTTGGACTGTAAGAAGAATATTCCCGTTGTATCCGCATATATGTTTGGAGGTGGGGTGCCTGCGAATCTGCCTCGGAGTAATGAGGAACTCGGCAGGAGGTTCTTCATTCACGAGATTAACACTTGTCTCATAATTCCAGCTATCGGCGGTTTCCGTATAACCGGAACCGACCACCCGGTTGTTGATCTTCAATTCCGCAGCAGAAAGAGAAAAAGCCACAGCCGCCAATAATAATGTCATCAATTTGTTCATTTTTGCATCCCTGCATTATTTGTGAAAGTTTTGAGGTGAAATTTCAGGTTGATTGGTTGTTATGACGTCTCTATATCGACGGCTCAAATTTTGCCTCCTCAGATATCTTCGGCAAACATGGGTCCTTGCGATACGGAACATGTGCATAACTGTACAAATCCGCATCCCGCCCGATGAAGCGCAGGGCAATGCACCGCCCCTTTAATTCTGTCAGGTCGGAGCCGATGTTTTTCCACATTGGACGAATGTCCAAGGAATCGCCGTAAATGGGGAACATCTCATTCTTTCCGTATCCTTTGATCGTATTTCCGTCTTCATCCAGAATCTCAACTGCCATGATTCCCCAAGCGGAAGTGGCAAGGTTGAGAGAGAGGGAATTTTCAGAAAGGACAAACGGTTTCGTTATGAGTTCGCCTGTCTCTGCCCCGAAGTGAACGGAAACAAAACCGTCCTGCCGTAGTTTCAATCGACGGAATCGGACATTTTTGCCCTGGTCTCCCATGTAGTTCTCTGTTGCGTAAAAGGAAATTTCATCCGGAGCCCCGAAGCCCAGGCCTGATTTTGTCGGAATCATTCCGTAGAAAAAATAGTTGTCTCCATAATTCCAGCTTCCTTCCGTGCATGGGCCTGGTCGCAGAAACGACTCTTCCTGTCGATCCCAGGTCCAGCCATCGCGGCTTGACATGAAAACGGTATCCGTGGCGACGGTTCCAAGCCGGATTAATTTACGGTCATTGATCCAGAAAGCTCTCCGTTCAACGCCTGGTTGGTAAAGCTGGGATTCCGTCCAAACCTGTCCGTGATCGCAATATCGCGCCGGGAAGCCCAACAGAAACTTTTTCGCTCTGTAATACGGGATGACTCCGTTTGTGTAAAGCTGCGTGTCGGGATATTGATCGTTCCGGAATGTCAAGTCCGAAGCGTTGCTGAATGTCACAAAATCCTCGGTCAAATGCATCCGGATCCCCCGTTTGCCGAAACGGCGGATTCTTGTGTAAAGGCGGTATTTTTTGATTCGTTCATCCCAGAATAAAACATTATTGGTATCATATTGTGATTCTATTTTCAGCGGATTCTCAAATTTCAGCCGGAAATGCAGACCGTCATCGGAAACCGCCAGCATCAATCCGTGGCATTCATCTGAGCGATATCCGAGAAAAAGCATTTTGAACCTCTCATCGGAAGGTGCGTCAGGATTCGTATCGCGGAAAACTGTCGCATTCAGCACATTGGCGCCAAGTCCTGCAAAGGAATCCTTCCGGAGAATGCTCTCGGCAGTGATCTGTTTCCAGTGAATTCCATCCTCTGATTCCGCAGCGGACAAACATGGTGTCGGCTGTTTCGGCTCGTCCACAAACGGGGTCTTCCAGTTGTAGCCGCCCCGGAAATACATCCGCCACTTCCCGTTTGCAAGCTGCATAAGCGTCCCCCCGCCTGTCAAATTCGTGCAAAAGGGTTCTTCCGGACAGTAATAGTCATCGCAGCGTTCCGGATGGTGAAGCCGAAAATCCACATTGCGGAACGATTCCACCATCTCCCGATCCGTGAAAAGTTCTCTGCTTGAATATCCTGAATCTTGCTCCATGATCAGCTTCCCTTATTGTGGAGTGATGTCCCTGTATCTAAATATGGCTTTAGATGCAATTTCATGATCTTGTAGAATTCTTCCTTGGTGCCGTTTGACAGGACGTCGCAGATTTCCGTATGGGTCGGTGTACTTTTCAAATTGTCTTTGGTTAAAGGTTCCAGCGGTTTAAATGCAGTGGAGAGGATCTTCAGAAACTGGTCTGCAACAAAATTTCCGCCTAAGCTGAACAACTTCCTGTGGAAATTGATCACCTCTTCGATTGTCGGGGGAATATCCGGGCTGCCGGCAAGCAGGCGCAGTTCCCGCAAATCCTCCTCCGTCCGATTCTCGTAGATAAAATTGGCCATGCCGAGCTCCATAATGGCCCGGATCTGCATGAATTGTCTGCATTCATCGTCAGAAAAATAATCTGCCTTCGCCAGTTTCCGAACCCCTTCAAAGGCATTCGGACGACGTAAAACCATCCCGCGGCGCTTCCTTGATTCAATCAGGCCCAAAGTCTTCAAACCGGAAAGACCTTCCCGAAGAATGTTGCGGCTGACATTCAAGCCGTCAGCAAGTTCAGATTCCTTGGGAAGGGCATCACCAGGCTTGAGATTGGATGCCTGAATGTACCGCAAAACACCATGCTCAACACTCTCAGCAAGAGTAGAAGGACGCTCTAATTCACAAAAACTTAACATCAAAAAATCCCCTATATGAAGGATATGTGCGACATGTACTACATATTAATTTAGCACAAGTACATAAGCGTGTCAAGCGTTTTTTTGGTGTTTTTTTTACATAACGAAAGTCAGCGGTAATAGGTCTTCTGCGGAGGCTCCACGAGGCGCCCTGTTTTTGGGGCATCCTACCTCAGGCTGAACAGCGTTAATCATGGACAAGTGCCTGCGGAGCAAAAGTCTTACATCTTATTGCCTATTTCCGCGTTCCATACAATTCCCCACACCCCGCGCCACGGAGGCATTACAGTCAGCGAACAATCATAATTTTTCGAGCAGGGGCGGCAGGCTGTATACTTTTTCGGGGTTTAGGAACTGCAATTCACTGATTCCGGCATCGAGCAATTTTTCGCCGATTTCCTCTTCGAAGACTCTTGCCATTTCGCTGTGGAAGGTTTTTTCCGACAAGTCGATTAGGCGCGGATTGGCAACGGCTTGCCAGAGGGCACCAAGGGAGTCGAAGATTCGCCGCCAGTCCGGGAAGAAGAAATGCTTCACATCGAATAAATGCTGGATTTTATCGGGGGATTTGAGGTAATAGTAGCGCCCGCGTTTTGTTTTGGCATCGGTTGCGACTAACCCGCCCGCAGTTAATTCCATCAAGGTATCCTGAATGGATTTCCATGAGAATCCGCTGATATCCGCCACGTCCTGAATCTTGCAGATATCTTTATTCAGCAATGTCAAGATGGTTTCAGCTCTTGCAGAAAGGCCAAACACTCCTCGCATCTGCAACAGGATGCTTGCGCTGACACCAATCGGAAAAACAGTAACCTTATTGGTTGGCTGATACGGCATGCGAAGATAACCGTATTGCAAGGCAATTTTATCTTTTTGCCGACAGAAGTCCAAAGGTTTTTGATCCGGAGCAATGAACATGGGGACGGCTTCAGCCCGTTTTACAGGGAGCAGATCGTCGGCCAGCTTTTTCCATTTGCGGGAAGAGAGTTTGCTCATGGTTGCCACAATAAAACCCAGTGAAGCAGCATCTTTCTGACTGACTTTGCAGGAAAGCGATTTTAGGCGTTGAACATTGATAAAAGCTCCGTTGACGCGCAGCCAGTCGATAACCAGATCATACAAACGCTGATCATAGCGGCAAAACGACGATGAAAACAGCAGAAGAGCCTCCGGATCGACAACATAGGGACTGTCATCACTGGCAATCTGCCCGGAAATGCCAAGTCGAGTCCACTGCCGCCAGATCAGGTTCAGCAGCGCATTGAAATATTCGTCTCTAAATTCGCGCACTGACATTTTGCCACCCCAGTTGCAGGAACATATCCTTCAGTATTTCATGAAATGCTTCCGGAACATAATGTGGCCAACTGTTCGCGCGGACATTGAGGTCATCAAGATGATGGTTTCCAAGTATCCGGAAAAAGACCTCGAAGTCGGCAGGAAGAAAACTCTTATTAAGGGGAAGCGGATGACCTATGGGAAACTCATTAAGGCAATCGAGGATGACGGTCTATTGGGAACTCCATCCAAATGACTCCTGGATGACAACATCATAGCGTAGAGTGAATTAGCGTCTTCTCTCAGTGTGTCGTCCGGAAGCTTTCCACTAACTGCAACGGTGGCTCGTTGAACCTGGTTGGGGTCACTGCCATGATTTCCTGGACTATGCCATAAATCCTAAAGCCCGCTAGTTTTGATATTTTCCAGCATTTTTTTGTTTGTGGATGCAATTATTACCGCCTGAGATTCAGATAACTGAATCTCTGTGAAATTGCACTGGCACTGTTTTGGTTTTCGGGAGCCTTCATTCAAGCCCTGCCAGCACTTCTTCGGGCGGTTTCCCCGGCGCGGAGCAGCACATAAAATAACCCCGGTCACCGGGGGTTGCTATTGTGCAGCCCGGGCTAAGAGGTGCCACTGTATTTTCACAAGTCAAATTTCAACAATGTAATTTTTTTGCCATACTTAAATTATTGCTTAGTAATCAGATGAAGAAAAAAATAACGCTCGTTTTTTTGAACCTGAGGTTCAGTTGTCTGAATTTATAAATTCTTCAAAGGTACTCTGATAGGAAAGCTGCTCGCTTACGGTTGCCGGGGTAGCCCGATTAGGCTGCTTGGAATACATATCCCAGGCTTCGGATAAAGGCAGTGTCTCTTTTGGGGGTTCAAGGCTTCTTGCAGTGCTTACGTGCGCAGCAAGCACCTCTGCGC
>JAAZKR010000165.1 GCA_012799725.1 Oligosphaeraceae bacterium
ATACCATTATCTTATTGGCCAGGGAATTGAAAAAAGCACAACGGCGGGTCAATGCCCTGGAACATATCTTTATCCCTGACTTTAAAGAAACCTTGCGTTTTATCGCTGAAGTACTGGAAGGAAAAGATCTGGATGCGTTTTTCACCTTGAAAATGGTAAAGAAAAACTTGGAAAAACAGACAACACAAGCTAACTTAAAATAGACGCCGGCTTTGCGTTTTGGCGAAAAAAGCAGATGCCAGCATTTGCGAAGGACGTAAAATCTGGGAAGAGGCCGGTGGGGAATCGGGGGGATTCCCGGTGACGGACAAGGCGTACAAGGTTGTACATGGAATTTTAATGCCGCACTGATTCGGTATAATAATGCAATTATGAACCTGAGAATCTAAAAACACAAACTTAGGAGTCATTCACAACTCCTAAAATGTATTGCTGAAAATATTCAGTGATATTTTCACGATTAATGGGGTACCATGATGTTTTTTAGAAAAAAGACCAGCGGCGAAGAGACCAAGAAGAATGAAGCGCCTGCTGCGGAGTTTACTTTCATACAAAAGGCGCTGCTGGTAGTAGACGGCTCCAAACCCTCGCTGGAAGCAGCGGATTTTGCCGTTAATTTTGCCAGACAAACCGGATGCGAGCTTGTTGCTACATTCGTGGTAGATACTGCTACATTGGATTATTTGCAGCAGATGCGCATTTTTGTCAGTGAAGAACGCCAGGAGCTGGAGCAGGATCTGGAACGCAAGGGCAGGCGCTATCTGGACACGGTGCAGGAGTTGGGGCAAAAGCATAACTTGTACATTGCCACACATATGTGCCATGGCAGATTCCATCAGACAGCGCTGAAGCTAGCTCGCGAATTAGAAGTAGACCTGCTGATTATCGGCGGTTGGAAATATGAAATCAAGCAGAAAGACAGCTCTTCAGTGGAAAGACAGCTGATCATGGACTTGGCTGAATGCCCGGTCATTGTGGTCAAAAAATGCGAAGAGCATAAGTAATATACGAAATACGAATATAACTTGGACTCGGTGAGCGTTCCGCTCGATCCGTTTCCAGCTAATCCTGCATCGCCGCCGCCGTCGTTTTTTATGTTAACACCGGCTAAAATCAACTTATATTTACGTGTGTTAGGGTCGCGTCCGGACTCATTTCATGAGTTGCGCACTGTTTTTCTGCCTTTGCCGGGTCTCTGTGATCGGGTTGAAGTGGTCAAAACTGAGCGACCGGGCTTGCAGCTAAGCTGCAATGATGCTTCGCTGCCTTGTGACGCCGATAATATTTGTTGGCGAGCAGCTGAACTTTTCCTGGCGCATTTTGGTCTGGAAGCCAGCCATAGCATTACCTTATACAAGCATATACCGGTGGCCGCAGGCTTGGGCGGTGGCAGCTCAGATGCTGCCGCCGTGCTGTTGAGCCTATTACAACTGCATGGTCTGCAAGAACGTAAAGAAGAACTTCACGCTTTGGCGACGCAGCTTGGATCGGATGTGCCTTTCTTCCTGGACCCCAAACCGGCGCTGGGAAGCGGACGCGGCGAAATACTCGAAGGACTGCCAATGGCAGGCAAGTTGAACCTGCTGCTTATTAACCCAGGCTTTCCCATACCGGTAAGCTGGGCCTATCAAAATATGAAACGACCGAAAAATGCAACAGTGCCCGACGAAAAGCAGTTATGCCAGGCAATGGCGGAAGGCGACTGCAAAAAAATAGCAGCATATTGCTGGAATGATTTGGAATTCGCCATCTTTGACAAATTCCCCATTTTACAGATTATACGCGAGTTTTTACTGAGCCGGGCTGCGCTTTGCGTGCATGTCAGCGGCAGCGGACCTAGCCTTTTTGCCATACTTGCGCCTGAAACAAAAGAGGAGCTATACGCCGCTGCCCTCAAGCAATACGGCGATTTTGCCAGAATATTTCTGCTGTAGGCATTGTTCCAGCCGAGCAGCCGGAGAAACCATTGGTTTTATCCGCAGATTGCGCAGATGAGCGCAGATTTTTTAGAACGTACAGCGAAAGTCTGCATATTTTGCGTCGCCTGCTTATGGGGCGGCAGCGCTTATAAATATAAATATTTATGGTGTCTGTCTGCGTTGGCATTTACCGTAGTCTGACTTGCAGTATAGCGATTTCGGCCGGGGTGACTCCGTCTATATTTGCGGCCAGCCCCAGGGTCGCCGGTCGGAATTTTTCCAATTTGCTGCGGGCTTCGTTGCTTATACCCGGTAACTGATAGTCGAAATCCGGTGGTATTTTGCAGCTGTCCAGTTTTCTGAGCGCCTTAACTTGGCTTTCCTGTCGGCTGATATATCCGGCATATCTGGCTTCAATGCAAAGTTGTTCCAACACACGTTCGTTCAGCTGAGGCAACTCAGGGTGCTTGCTGTAGTCAAATTCAGGCCTGGCCATCATTTCCCAGACGCTGTGCGCACCGGCGAAACGGGTTTTTTGCAGCAAGAGCCTGCTTTCCTCGATTTGTTCTTCCAGTTTTTCCAAGGCTTGCAATTGTGCCGAGCTTACCAGGCCGAATTTATATCCCAAACGCGTTAATCTGCGGTCGGCATTGTCTTGTCTGAGACTGAGCCTGTATTCAGCCCGGCTGGTGAAGAGGCGATACGGTTCGAGTATTTCCTTGCTCACCAAGTCGTCAATCATGACGCCGATATATGCCTGGTCACGCCCGATACGCATAGCTTCGCCTAGATTGCCGCTAAACCTGGCGGCATTGACTCCAGCAATCAGCCCTTGGGCGGCGGCCTCTTCGTAGCCGCTGGTGCCGTTGATTTGTCCGGCCAGAAAGAGATTAGGGTACTTGCGCAGCGCCAATTCGGGCTGCAATTGATGTGGCAGGACGAATTCATATTCGATGGCATAGGCGTATCTGCTTATGTGGGCTTTTTCGAGTCCGGGCAAAGAATGCAATAGCTGCCACTGTATTTCCACTGGCAAGCTGGTGGAAAGCCCGTTGAGGTAGTATTCATCGCTGCTGTTGCCTTCCGGCTCCAAGTATATATGATGCCTTTCACGATGTGCGAAACGTACTACCTTGTCTTCAAATGAAGGGCAGTAACGCGCTCCGGTGCCGGAGATGCGACCGGAATACATGGCGGAGCGTTGCAGGTTGTCTCGGGCGATTTCAGCAGTTCTGGCGGTGCTGTAAGTCACATAGCAGGGGCGCTGTTGCAGTTTAAGGTCACTGAACAAGGGCAGATCAGCGGGTGCTTTCCAATGGCTGAAACGATACTCGCCGGAGTCCGGATACTGTGCTTCCATGCCGTTTGTATCTATGCTGCTGCCCAATACGCGTACCGGTGTGCCGGTTTTGAGTCGTCCTAATTCCAGTTGCATCTGTTCGCGCAGGCATTTTGTCAGCTCAAATACAGCGCTATCGCAGGCTCTGCCGCCGGGTGTAGCGTTCAGTCCATAGTGCAGCTTGCCATCCAGGAAAGTGCCGGTGGCCAACACTAAAGCGGCGGCTTGAAAACAATCGCCGAAACGGGTTTTAACCCCACAGGCTTTATTGTTTTGCAGGACTATTTCGGTGACTTCAGCTTGGTGTACAAAGAGGTTTTCTTGCAGCTCAATCCGCAGCTTCATGCGATATTGGTAGAGGGTGCGGTCACATTGGGCACGCGGTGAACGGGCGGCAGCGCCTTTGGATGAGTTTAGCATTCTGAATTGTATGCAGCTGGCGTCGGTATTAAGCGCCATCTCACCGCCTAAAGCGTCAATCTCACGCACAAGTTGTCCTTTGGCTATGCCGCCTATGGCAGGATTGCAGGACATCTGGGCAATATGGTCGTTGTTGAGAGTTAACAGCAGAGTCTTAGCGCCCAAGCGAGCGGAAGCCAGAGCCGCCTCGCAGCCGGCATGGCCGCCGCCTACAACAATGACATCGTAGTGAAAATGAGAATTAGGGGGAGGGGACATAAAGACTTGTTAATATGAAAAAGCTTGGTGAAACACACGAATAACTTGTGATATTTTCGTCATTTGTCATTGGTTTGGGTTTAGGTGCCGGGCATTTATGCTGCGACAGAGGGCGCATTTTCCAAAAGCAGATGGTGCCGTCCAGAACGATTCCAGGCGTATTTTATCCGCAGATTACGCATATGTATGTTGTAGACAGAGCGGACAATGGGGACAATGGGACTTTTAGCGTTTTGTGGTGGCGCATACTTGCGCCACTCACAGCACCACTGCTCCATCGGATGCCCTCTACCTCTACCTGTTTTTGGGAACTGTGCCCGTCTTGAATGTTAAACCTAAAAAAGCAGTCAAAGCTGAGTTTTAGCCCTAATAGCTTTATTCTCAGATAGTTGCAAGATTTATGCTGTTCGTCCTGATGAAGTGGCGCCTTCCAAGCGCTGATCTTAGGGGGTGATCCTGCCAAAGTCAACTGCTTTTTTTTAGGTTGAGCCCCGAACTTTGGCTTTGTCCGCCTTGAGTTCACATTTCCAAGATTTTTTCTTTTTGCTCGGCAGTGACTTTTTCTTCGGCGGTGATGATTTGATAATGACAGTTGATTTCCGGCAGATACATATCAATGAAGCAGCGGCAGAGTTGCTGCCTTTCCTGGTTGTTTCCGGCGTCCCGTAGCAAGAGGCAGGCTATAAGTACAACGGTCTGCATAGCTACCAGTCTTCTGGCCATGAGGTCGAAAAAGTATCCATCCGCCTTTTGTTCCACATGGCTTATGGCGGCATTGAAAACCTTTCTGGCCTTTGCAATTTCACTGGCAATTTCAGCGAGTTTACCGCTATAGGTCAGGGAGGTGATTTCATCCAGCAGCGGTTCCAGGCTGCGCTGCATGATGCCGCCTATGGCGGCGACTATCTGCATCTGAGTTGTTCCCTCGTAGATATTGGTGATTCTGGCGTCCCGATAGAGCCTTTCCGGTTCAAGGTCTTGCATATATCCTTTGCCGCCATGACATTGTATGCTGTCATAGCAGGCTTGGTTGCACATTTCCGTGCTAAAAGCCTTGCTCAAGGGAGTCAGTAGAGCGGCAATACGCGAGAAGTTTTTCTCTTTTTGACGATTTTCGGGGCTTACTTCCGCACTGCTGTTATTCATGCGTTCATAGCTGTCCCGCAAGTCAACGTAGCGGCTGGTTTCATAGAGCAGGCTGCGTCCGGCCATGATATTGACTTTCATGCGCAGCAGCATTTCATTTACCGGCGCGAGTTGCCGCAGCGGTTTGCCGAATTGTTTACGTTCGCTGCAATAACGCAGCGCCAGGCGATATGCCGCCTCGGCTATGCCCTGTGACTGTGCGGCGATAGCCAAGCGCGCTCCATTCATCAAGGACATGACATAGCGGGTCAAGCCACGTCGACGCTGTCCTATAAGTTGTGCTGGCGCGTTATGCAAGAGCAGCTCGCAGGTGGGTGAGCCATGCAGTCCCAGTTTGTCCTCTATGCGTTTGATCTCAACACCCGGTCCATTCTCGAGCAAAAACAGCGAGAGACCACGACCATCTTCCGAACCGGGTTCCGAACGTGCCAGCACCAGCAAAATGCGAGCGCAGCCATTGGTAATAAAATGTTTGTGTCCATTCAGCAGCCACATGCCGGAGGCCTGGTCAAATTCGGCTGTAGTTTGCACGGACTGCAAGTCGCTGCCGGCTTCCGGTTCAGTCAGAGCCATGGCGCCATCGACTTCGCCGCTCGTAAAGAGGGGCAGATATTTTTGGCGCATTTCTTCGTCACCGAAGAGATATATGGTTTCGGAGATATCCTGCAAACCGAATAGATTTTGCAAGCTGGCATCAGCTCCGGAGACCATTTCGGTCATCATGGTATAGACTGTGCGGGGAAAATTCAGTCCGCCATACTGCCGTGGCAGGGTGACTCCCATCAGGCCGGCTTCAGTCAAAAGTCGTAGATTCTCTTTAGTACCGGCGGCATAACTGACTTTGCCGGCAGCGAAATGTGCTCCTTCACGGTCTACCGCTGTGGCTCTGGGAGCAATCTGCTCAGCACAAAGACGGCCTACCAGCGTGAGCTTTTCTTTATATTCGGCCAAGGCGGCGGCATAGTCAGCCGGGGCCTGTGGAAATAGCTCGCTCTGGCGAAAATTATCCTCGCGTAAAGTGACGATCTCTTCAAAGACCGGATGCTGTAAATGAAAGAGCAGATCAGGGTTTTCGGTAAAATAGTTGCTGTGCATCTCAGTTTAAAAACAATTGTGGCTGATATGAATGGCTAAGGTGCCGTGTATAAACGGCTAAGGTGCTGTGCATAATATAAAAGCTTTTTGTTAAAATCCAATGAGTTTTTGCATTAGACCCAATACTCTTAACTTAACGCTTTGTACCCACACAGACGACTCGACTCCATAAAGCCGCCTTTGGCTCCTTGGCGTCCTTGGCGTCTTGGCGGTTCAATGACGAGAAACCAACCGCCAAAGTATTCTGGCAGTAATTTATCCGCAGATCACACAGGTGTACGCAGATTTTAGGACAGGGCATCGAGTGGCGTCGCCGGTGTGATTGTAAAGCGTTAAATGAAGGGTGTTGGCTCCATAGGTTCCATGTATTGCCGCGTTAAACCAGCGCTACAGAGCCATTACCTTGCCGTTTTTTTTTGGCTGCCGCTCTGCGTGTCTTTGTCAGTTTCATGCTCCATAAATTCAGACAACTGAAGCCCAGGTTCAAAAAAAACGAGCGTTATTTTTTCTTCATCTAACTGTTGACCAATAATTTAAGTGTGGCAAAAATCATATTGCTGAAATTTGGCTTGTGAAAGCACAGTGGCACCTTCCAGCCCGAAAGGCTGCATAATAATCCCCAGTGACCGAGCCCGGAGGGCGGGGAAACCGGGGGTGGGCGGCACCCCGAATCCGGCGCCGGCGACACAAACGAACTCCTGCCAGAAGCATTTTTTTACAGGATCACCTATGGCAAATCCACTGCTCCCCCTGCGGCGCCCTTGCGGGCGCTGCCTCTTGGGGAGGCTCCACCCCGGGGTG
>JAAZKR010000166.1 GCA_012799725.1 Oligosphaeraceae bacterium
TGCGTTCTTTGCGTTCTTTGCGCTCTTTGCGTTCTTTGCGGTTATCTTTGCGTTCTTTGCGGTAATCTTTTTTCCCTTCACTGCGTCGTTGGGTGAGACTTTTTCCCCAGGCTGAAGCATGGGGTTAAGCATAGTTACGCACCTACAACGTAAAGCCCTAAGACATAATATCTTTTCGGATAAAATCCAACGTATGAGGAGCTAAAAAACAATCCGATTGATTGGAGTGATCCGATCGAACTATCAGAGTCGTAAACCCTACAGATTTTCCGCACTTTCAGGGTTTCCCGTATAAAAAATGGGTTATAGGCATACCGGCTCTCTCCAAGTTCATCACAAAACTTCGCACATTGATCAACTAATCGTTTTATGCAATTTCTCAGCACAGACAGTAAGGCCAGCTTAGCTCTGGGGCAAAAGCTGGCCGATCTGCTTCAGCCCGGTATGGTCTTGGCGCTTCAGGGCGATCTAGGCAGCGGCAAGACTCTGCTTAGTCGCGGTATTGCCCGAGGTCTGGGCTATCATGGTGCCGTGACCAGCCCCACCTTTACGGTGGCTCAGGAATATCCCTTGACGGAGGGACGCTACCTCTATCATTTGGATCTGTATCGCATCCAAGATGAAGAAGCGGCGTTGGCTTTCGGCATAGACGAATTCCTCTTTGCCGACTACGCCATCTGCCTGGTTGAATGGCCTGAAAGAATCCCCGCACTATTGCAACAACAAGAGAAACTGTTACAAATCAATCTGCAACACCGAAGTGAGACTCAAAGGGATATAGAGGTGCCGAATTGGCTGGGCAAACAGCTCTGTGAGATGGGACTGCCCGAGGGAATTCAGCTGCTTCAATAAATAATTTCCCCTCGCAACCCTTTTTTGGCCATCCCTAGTTAAAGGGCGTCCAAAAAGGTATAGGCCGGCGGGAGGAAAAACATTTCGATGTAGGCTTATCGATAACGCAAGCTTCCGGCTCCCCTGCATTTCCAGCTGGTCACAAAGTCGGCAATTGATTCGCTGCAACCGCAATCAGCAGCATCACTCAATGCTGTACACTTCCAGCCATCACCACCTTCCCCCCCCTGCCTTTGTAAGATTTTTCTTTTTCTGGGAACCCCCGTAAAATCACGGCGACTCCTAATCCTGAAACCCGTGTCCATCTGTGTAATCTGCGTAATCTGCGGATAGAATACCCCCAGAACCTTTTTTGGCCATCCCTAGTTAACTGAAAGAAAACCATGATTTATGCTGCTTTGGACTGTTCCTTTGGCTGCTCTTTAGCAGTGAAAAACAAGGAGCGTATTCTATTTTCTGAACATCTGCCTTTACTGGGACGCGAAAGCGACAGGCAAATGAGCGTTTGGCTGCAACAAAGCCTCGCCGATCTCAACATAGATGTCAAACAAATAGGCGGTTGGACTCTGGGTCTGGGACCGGGCAGCTTTGCCGGGCTGCGCTGCGGCATTGCCCTCGTAAAAGCGCTGTGTCTGGCCAGCAAGGCCACAATGCGTGGATTGCCTAGCAGCTATGCATTAGCGGCAAATTGCCCTGCCCTGCCCTGCGGCACCAACTTGGGGGTGTTGCATGACGGTCGCATGGGGCAAGTTATCTTAAGCCCCTATCGCATTGATGCAACAAAATTGCCCATCCCGCTATCCGAACCCAAGGCGTTTTTTCCTGAGGAATTGCTATCGCCAGAAAATAGCTGCCAGGCTTGGACCGCGCTGACTAAGCAGCAACTGCCAAAACTACCCGGCGAAATCGAGGGTAATTTGCAATGGCAATCCCACGTGTCGGCATCGCTATTGCTGCAAGCGCCCGAACAACTCTATCCTTGGCCGGTGACAACAGAAGAACAAACCGCAGCCGTTGAGCCGGTGTACGTGCGACAGGCAGTCTTCGTCAAACCGGCAAAGTTGCGGCAGCAGACCGTTGATAGTCAAGATATACAAGACGAATAATTCCTCTTTTCCACCAGCTAAAGCCCAATTTCTAAGGACTATAGCTTAACTGTCCGGCTTTTTTTGCACATTAAGTTGTATATTGGTAAATAATTCATTCGCTTCAAGCGTTTACTATTTGTGCGTGTATTCGTCAATAGCGCATTACTTTCCTAAGATTTTCTTTTTCTTTCAAAGCGGTTGATCTTATGAGACACTCTACTCAGCTCCTGGGAATTTGCCTGCTTTTCATTGCCAGTTCATGCCAACTGCATCGGGCTCAACCACATCTAAATGTGAGCAGCAAAACTATTGTCCAGACATCTCAAGACCTGCAAGATATGGAGCAGGCTAATATTGTGGCAAAGCGCTTCGAGGACATACGCCAAAACATTGAAGAAGGACACTTGGAGACAGCCGAAAAAGAGCTCATTTTATTGCAGGCGCTGCCGGGCTATGAACTGCAAAAACAAACCCTGCAGCAACTCATCGATAACGCCAAAGTCGAACTTAGTGACAAGAGCAAGCTGGACCTAAGCAAACAGCGCATGCTGAACGAAACCAATCAAAGATATATGCTCCCGGAAAACTATGGCAAAGTACTGGTCATAGACTCCAATCTGGAACCGCTGGAAATGCCCACCGGCGCCATGGAAGAACTGGTCAACCGCAAAATCTCAGTGCACATGGATAGCGCCGGCATCAAAGAATTAGTGCAAGTTCTTAGTAGAGAAGGGCTTAACGTGGTTGCTGACGAGGCTTTGGAGTCGGGTAAAAAGCTCAGCATCAGCGTTAAGGACGTTCCCCTCAAGGAACTCTTCGCCTATGTCGCCAGAAATATGGGTGTTGCATTTCATCTGGGAGAAAATTTAATTTGGATCACCAAGGGTGAAACCGATGGCGGCGCCCAACTGGAAACCCGCATCATACGCTTGCGACAGGGCCTGATCCCAAAGGTACCTGCCGGTGCTGCCGCACCAGGCTCAGAGTTGCCTGACTTGACACCTCCGGAAGATGAGGAAGACAATGACCTGGAAGAAGCGCTGAAGACTTTCTTTACCGGCAGTCCGGAAGGTGCGGCATTCCGACTCTTCCGCAATCGCAATATCCTTATGGTACGCGACAGCAGAGAGAACCTACGCCTTATCGAAGATATTGTGCGGGAATTAGATCAACCGCCATATCAGGTGGTCATAGAAGCAAGGTTTATCACCGTCTCGCAAGATGACCTGCGGGATTTGGGCGTAGAATGGTCGGCCAAGTACACCAGCAATAAAGAAGAGAAGGACGGAATAAAAGACGGCTCGTTCCTAACTCAACTAGGTGCCTCCTCCGCTGCTGCGGACATAGGCACTGGCACCCTAACCTTGAGCGGAGTTATCGGCAACCATACATTCGACGTGCTGATCAGCGCCATTGAAAAACAGAATTCAGCCACTACCCTCAGTGCGCCACGAGTAACAGTGCTCAACAACCGAACTGCCAGACTGCGCAAAGGGGACAAATACTATTACTTCGAGGAGTATGACGTAAGCAGCGTGGACCGCGGCGATCAAGGCACAATCGAAGTTTTGGTGCCCACCGGCAAGCCGGCTGAACTGCCAGTAGGTATTACTTTCGATGTTAAGGTTAATGTGGGCAACGACGGTAAAACTGTGCTGCTGGGACTAAAACCGGCCATTATGGAATTCAAGGGCTGGGAAAATTATCTGGTTGCCGATGATACCAGCGAAGGCGAAGGCGAAAGCAATAACAACAAAAATAAAAAGAGCGACAACGACGACGCTCTAACTCCAATCAAACTGCCACGCACGCATGAACAAGTGATCATGACATCTGTGGAGGTCGCAAGCGGCGAAACCGTCATATTAGGCGGACTTATCAATAACGTTAAAACCAAAAATCAGAAAAAAGTCCCTTTCCTGGGCGACTTGCCCTTGCTTGGGGTGCTTTTCAGACGCACCGAAACAACCTCGATACCAACCAACCTGCTTATCTTCGTGACCGCTAACGTAGTCAGCAATAGCGGACAGTATATGCAAGTGCGATAAGCATGGCACAGGCGCTTAGCCGGCTGCCAAAGGCATTAAATACGCTTTTTATGCAATGGAAAAACGATACATCTGCACTGGGACTTGACATCGGTCAAAGAGAAGTCAAGGCCATACTCTTGGAACGGCGCGGCGGTTCTATTCAGATCAGCCGCCACGAGACTTTTTCGATTTGGCAAGAGGGTGTGCTTGACGAGAAAGAGCTGTATGCCAGTCTTAACAAGTGGCTGCGCGAAAAAAAGCTGCTCGGCTACAGCACCTGTGTTGGCCTGCCACAATATTTGACTACACCACAGATTGCTGATTTCCCGCCGGACATACCTGCTGACACGCTGGACCTTCTTGTCCGCAATGAGACCGCGCAGCTCTCCGGTCTCTCTGACGAACGCTTTATCTATGATTATCAGGTCATGCAGCCACTTTTTGGCCGTAAAAATCCGGTTCTTATCGGTATCTGCCGCGAGTCTGTAGTAGATGAGCAAGTTGAGCGGTTACGCGACATTGATGTTAATGTCCAAGATATGGGGATAAACGGCATAGCCTTGGTTAACAGCTTTTATTATCTCAATCCTAAAGAAAAAAACAATCCGGCGATTCAGATATTGCTAGACTTAGGCTGCGAGAATTCAACCTTAGCGGTAGTTGCCCAAGGGCAGCTTTTGTATATCAGCAGTCTTATGTTCGGCTCCCAACGCTTCAGCGCCTTGCTGGCCGAAGAGCTGGACTGTGAAGCCGCTGAGGCTGAAAGACAAAAACTAAGCTACAAAGCCGACTGGCAAAACCCGGAATGCGCCCTGTTACCTGCGGTGCGACAGCTTGAAAACGAGATGCGAGCTGCCTTGGAACACTGGCAGGAATCTGAGTCCGGTGAATTGCAAAACAAGCCATTAGGCAAGATTTGGCTGACTGGCGGCGGCGCATGTCTCTGGGGGCTGAATGCTCAGCTGATTCGCGCCTTTACCTGCCCGGTGGAATTGCTGGGTATACGTGAAAGCACGGAACAGGATGCTGATCCCACGGTCTTGGTGGCCTTAGGTTTGGCACTACAAGGCATAGGCGAAGCCGATTGCAATATTTCATTGATTCCCGAACTCCTGCGCTGGCAACAACGCAAAATGGCACGTCTCTCCTATCTGCGCGGCGCCGCAGCCATACTGATAAGCTCTATTATCGCCTTTATGCTCTGGCTATTCTTTCACATTCGCCATGAAGGAAGACTGATGGAGAGCAAACTCGACGAGCTAAACCGCTGCACCAGCCTAGTGCCACGCCTGGAAGAGGCGCAGAAGCAAATCGGCTTCTACCAGATGATGCTCATTCCATTGGTAGAAGCCGGCAACCGCACGCAAAACTTCCTGCGCACATTACAGGAATTACAGCAAGCCATGGCCATATCGCCTGAACAAGTAGATGGCTGGTGCATCTATGTGGCTGACTATCAAAGCTATCTTGACTCGATGAATATCTTGTCTGAGAAAAAAGAAAATATCAGCACCCCACCCAGTCGCGGTCAAAGCCTGTTTAGCAGCGGCGAACCAACAGAAAAAGAAAGTGACGAAAAAAGCAGCTTCATCCCGGTGCTGAAAATCCCACAAATCGAGAAGATGATTGCCAGCGGCTATAGTGTAGTGCCACCACAAAAAGGCAAATTTGAAGCAACTAAAGGAATATTGGACAAAATCAATGCCGGAGATTTCTTTGAAGCGGCAGACTGGTTTAGCGATTGGGATGAAAACCATAGCATAAAGATTTTCAAACCTTGGTCGGACATAGTGCCAAATAACGACGGCAAAAATAAGGATCAAGTCAACTATCATGACTTCCGTATTCAGCTGCCTTTTGCCAAACAGTCAGTAACCAAACCGCCACCGGAACCACCCAAACCGGCGAGACGCAGAAGAAGATAGCTCTTGGAATACAAAAGACACAATCACATAGCAAACTCCGTTCGCGCTAGCGTCCGAACCTCCGTATCCTGATAATAGAAAACCGATGACTCATTCCTACAAAGATTGGCCAACGCCTTGCCGCAATGTACTGATGCTTTGCATCGCAACTTGCATTGCCGCAATATTGGTATTTTTGTTATTCCTGCAACCCAGGTGGCACGAATTGCGTGCCGCAAAAGACGAGTATGCCGCAACTGAAAAAAAGCTGAAAGACTCACCTTGGCCCAGAGACCCGGAGCGCCTGCAAACCCTGCTAAATAACTATCAACGCACCTTGGGCGGCGCTCGACAAGAAGGATTGAAAAAACTTGCGGAAGACTCCTTGAAACGTGCCGGCAGCCAATTTGAGGATAAAATCAATTTTGAATATGGCGATGCTGCTCTTTTTATTAGCAAAGCCTCACAAATCGAATACAAAGACCAGTACGACCGCATGTACTCAACGCTGCAAAATAAGCGCATCTATCTTGATCGTTATATCTTCGGCATGGATGAAACCACAGCGGAACCAGACAAGTACAAGATGCTGCTCAAAATCTGGACTGCCGACAAGCTGGTCAGTTTGGCTTTGCAGCATAAACTGCGCATCTGTGTAGATGAAAGCATACGCACCGGTTCACATAATCAATTCTATGCCGCTAAAATCAGCGTGTTGCCCGAAAAAGCCTATGTCCTTGAAGAAGAGGACAAAGAGCCCTATTTGCTGGAGTTCCCGGTGCGTATCACTGTACGCTGTGCTATGGCGGACTTCTTGCGTTTTTGCGCCGCACTGCAAACTGAACCCAACTTCTTGCCCATGCAGCAAATTGAGATTTTAACCGACGTCTCCCGTGGCGGCATCTTGGTAGATGATGATAACAACTTGATCTTAAATCAATTAGAGATAACTTTTGTCTGTTCATCTTTCTATCAGCCTAGCGCTGGGAGATTGAAGCCCAGCCGAAAAAGCAACTTGCCGATTTTGCCGCGTGGTGCCTGATACCACTAGCAAGTTTTAAGCCGACTTAGTGCAGACCCTGATTTGCCATGAACCGATTTGAAAAAGCATTTGAAGAATGGGAGAAAAGCCTGCTGATTTTAACGGCGGTCTTAGCGGCTATTTTCTTCCTTATTCTGTTCTGGCCTATCCAAAAAGAAGGCAGCATAGCCAAGACTGGCAACTTACCTCCTTTGCCCAATTATATTGAGACAGAAGACTTGTCCTATATGCAGCCGCCAAGCTTGGAGAACATCGTCAATCCCATGACCTTTAGAAAAAAATTGCCGGTCACTCAAGCATTGGTGGACAAAAAGGTAGTGCAAAAGAAAGAGACGCCCAAACAAGTGCCAGAAAACAAAAAAGAGACGCCCAAACAAGTGCCAGAAAACAAAAAAGAGACGCCCAA
>JAAZKR010000167.1 GCA_012799725.1 Oligosphaeraceae bacterium
AAAATATTTTTTTTGGGGGGGCAGCATCGCAGGACGAAGGCTGCAAAAAATAAAAACCGGTTCTGGCACTCGGAACCGGTCGAATATTTATTCAGATGCTAATGGCTACAGAAGACTGACCCATTACCTGGAATGGTAATGTGTCAGTCTTCTGTGTGGTTAATGCTTCTTCATTTAACCGTATTTAACCGTCAAGAACGCCGAGGACGCCGAGGACGCCAAGCGATTAAGTCAGCACTACGGAAGACTGACACACTACGACAGCAACTCGTCGGAGCCGTGGGGGGAAGAAATTGTGGAATGCAAATTGCAAAGGGGGGGATATGTTATTTGTATTCCCGCAATTTCCCCCACAGCGAGAACGGGGCAGCAACTCGTCGGAGCCGTGGGGGAAGAAATTGCGGAATGCAAATTGGAAAGGGGGGCCGGGCGCTGGTTTTGGGAGTGACCCTGCCTCGGATCCCCTCGCACTTCGTGCTTCGGTCACCTGCGCGGTTATGCATAAATTTGATATCTTCCGGTTTAAAACTCGATTGGCTGATTACAATTATACTTTGGGAGGCAGAATGTTTCATCATCTTCAACAGGCAGTAGTCAGTTGTCAGGAAGCGGCTTATCCGACTGTGGTCAAATTGCCCAATAATCACCTGATCTGTGGTTACAGTAGTGGAGGCGGCGCCAATATTTCCGGGGGGACACATTGGAGCAGCAGTACTGATGACGGAGCATCATGGAACTACGGGGGCATGATTTTGCCGCCACAGCAGGATCCGAAAACAGCCAACAGTCTGCGGTTGAGCCTGACAAGAGAAGGTAACATTCTTGCCTACGGGCAAAGAAAATATCTTGAGCACGGAACGCAATTCGGGCGTTGTCCTAATGAAGCTGTTTTCTGTACTGCTGGGGTATCCAGCATGGATTGGTCAACAGCTTGCATTATACCCCATTCATTTGCCTGTCCGGTTGAAGTCTCCAATCCGATTGTTGAGTTGAGCGATGGGCGCTGGCTCGCGCCCGCAGCCCTACTTTCCTCTCCGGAAAGACTTGGAGAAAAAGTCATCGCCTGGGAATCTGCAGACAAAGGGGCCTCCTGGGAAAATTATGTTACGGTGATGGCTGATCCGCTTGGGAAAAAAGGTTTTTTTGAGCAGAAAGTCATTGAAACCGAACCTGGCATTGTGTATGCTTTTGCCTGGACAGTACAGTTGGGCAGCTATCGCAATTTGCCAAACAGCTTTTCCTTTTCCGAAGATAGCGGACGAACCTGGCAAGGGCCTTTTGAAATGGAACTGAATGGGCAGACAATGACCCCATGCTGGCTTGGCGGTAATAACTTCCTGCTGATATATAACTATCGAAATCAGCCACACGGGATTAAAATCGCATATGTGGAAATCACCGGTTCACACGCCAAAATTATTTGGGACGAGTTTTTGTGGCATCCACAGAGTGCCCGCCAGTCAGACAAAGAAGGTATCAGGACCCTCGAGGACCTCGCTTTTGGACTGCCATCGCTGATCCGCTTGGGACAACAAAAATTTATGGCGGTATTTTGGGCCATGGATCAAGGCCATTGTTTGATACGGTCCATGACCTTTGTTATTAACTCTTTATGATTATTCTTGAAAAATTGTTTTTGCGGCACTATTTCTTCACTGTGGTTCAGAAATCATCCAGCTCCACCCAACCAGGGGGGCAAACCACCCTTGCCGCGCACACGAGACAGTGGAGGAGCGGGGTGCAGGTTGGACACAGCTGACGTTGTGGACATGGAGGACAGGATCCGTACGCACTACGCACCCTTTTTGGACGGAGCCTACGTAGCAGTTGTATAGGACAGGAGAAATTCCAGTGGGGAAAAAAACTCCGGACTGATTTTTTATCAGCCCGGAGAAATAAATAATGCAGGCGATATCCCGATCAGGGATCAAGCTTTTCCGTAATTGATCCTTTTTTGCAGTTCCGCAATGGAAATGTCCCGCACCATACCGTTGCAACCGGCGGAAGCAAGGGCTGCGGCGGTTCCGGCAGCTTGCCCGGTAAGAAAACAGCCGGGCATCACACGAATAGAGGCTGCCATTGGCTGATCTGTACTGACACACCTTCCGGCGGTCAGAACATTTTTCAACTTTTGCGGAACAAGAACACGATACGGGATGCCATAACTTTCCCCGGCTCTGTATCTCAGATTACCATAAAAATCACGGGTAAAACGTTCAAATTCTGCAACGGAAGAATCCAATGGATGAATATCTACCGGGTATGCGAACTCCCCGATCTCATCGGCAAAACGGCTGCGTATTTTGAAATCATCCAGGGTCAGAACATAATCTCCTGTGATCCTTCTGCATTCCCGGATTCCGAGCATGGGAGCGGTCATGCATAGATGCGCCGTTTCAAAACCAGGAACGTAATTATTGTAAAAAAACTGATATTCCTGAAGTTGCTGCCGGAGTTCGATCCAGGCGGCTGTTTTCTGTTCCCGGTCGTTTGCCCTCATGCCGAATACATGGGAGAAATTTCCGCCCGCGCAATCTGCTCCGACAGGAAACATTCCGGAATGATGTCTGTCCGGAACTTTGAAGATTCCGTCATCTATCGCCTTCATAAGAAGTTGAAAGACGTTCGGTTTTTCTCTGTTGAATTTCTCCCAGTTTACACTGCTCCATAGCGAGCAGAGCGTGGAAGGCATGGGAATTCCGGCTGCATTTCCCTGCGTGTAATCAGCTCCTGCCCGGGCTGCCAGGTCTCCGTTCCCGGTTCCATCAATGAATACCTTTGCTTTGACGGCGAAAAGACCGTAATCTCCATCGTCTGAGAACAGGGCCGCTTCCACAATTCCGTTTTGCATTTTCACAGAGATCATTTTCGATTCGAGAGCGAATTTAACTCCACTTGCGGAAATCATGGAATCGTAAACGCATTTCAGCCGTTCCACATTGATATAACTGAATTCGCGGGTAAGTTCACCGGGGGGGATTTCCATGGCGTCAAACACCTCGCGGCAAATCCTACCGCCGAGAAAAATCTTTCCGTTCCCCACTCCGCAGAATGCGGGAACCAGTCCCAATGTTCCGAGCCCCCCAAAACAGCCGGAACTTTCTCCCAGGAATACGCTAGCGCCGTTTCGTGCGGCGGAAACTGCTGCCGCAATCCCTGCCGGGCCGCCTCCGACAACGCAGACATCCACATTGCATGCAATAGGAATATTTCGCTGAAAACAGATTTCGTTACTCATAACGCTCCTCCAGTAGAAAATGATATTTTTCAACAGCGGATTCGATTTCACGTCTTCTTTCAACGGAAAGCATTTCTTTCGGCTGAATTCTGCACTGTTCTGAGGGTATGACGCCCAAAACTTTCAGTGCATATTTCTGTCCGATCCAGCTGTGTTTTCCGTAGACTTCGTGAAAAAGATCAATCAGTATCAATTGCATTTCAGCGGCTTTGGAAAGTTCCCCTCGCTCGACAAGAGTGAGGATTTTGTGAATTGCCGCAGGCGCAAGCGCGCCGATTCCGCAGACAACACCGTCGC
>JAAZKR010000168.1 GCA_012799725.1 Oligosphaeraceae bacterium
ATAACCGCAAAGACGCAAAGAACGCAAAGATAACCGCAAAGACGCAAAGAACGCAAAGATAACCGCAAAGACGCAAAGACGCAAAGGACGCAAAGATAACCGCAAAGACGCAAAGGACGCCAGGAAAAGGGGATGAAAAAGAAGCTTGGCGACCTTGGCGGATAAATTAAAAATCGAAAATGGCCTTTTTGGAAAAATGGTTTTGTTAAGCGTGAAATTGAATCAATTATGCCGTTTTTTACCGCTTATGGGATGACTGTGATTTTACTTAATGATTTCAGTCTTGTTTGGGCTTGAACGACCTTGAACAACGGGGGGGCGGTGTTCAATCGCAGCACGGGCAAATTCGATATCTTCTTCGGCCTCATCTGCGTTAAGGCAACCACAAACAACCATATCACAATCGCGCAAAACCGAGAAATTGAATGTTAATCCCACAAAAGGCGTGCAGCGTCCTGCCGCCATGGCTTTGATGGTCATGACTGGTTTTTTGGCATTCATTATAATTTTATACACTGATTCGATTTCAATTTGCATCAGAAAACCCATGCAGTTGAAAATCTGTATATATGTCTGTACATCATACTCATTTGCGTCACTGTAAAGAACCAGTTCCGGCATGTGTGCCGACAGGCCGGGGATCATCCCGTTTTGGCGTATCATGTCCAGATAATCCGGCAAGCGTGGCATCGCCTTGAGGTTCTTATTGACAAGTTGTTCGGCTGATGAATGATGTATCAAGCAAAAAGTCGCCCCAAGTTGCTTGCTGGCCTTGATTGCCTTTTCAGCGGCAGCGCGCCCTTCTGCATTGTCATCTACATTTACGTGTGGGGTATCGATAATGATCATCTTCTGCCCGACTGCTTCTTCAGCCTGGCGCATGGCAGCCAGCACAGATGAGCCGTATCCAACTTGGAAACAACCCATTATCGCATCGATGCCGTTGCTTAGAAATGTCTTAAAGACATTAACGGCATTCCCAGGCTGGCTGTGGTAATCAGCAATGAATTGATCTGCTGCGGCACCAGTATGCGAATAACCGGCAATCCAATTTGTGCCAGCAATCATGCGTGGCATATCAATGCCGGCTACAATTGTTCTTGGAAATTTTGCCATTTGCGATCTCCTTGTACTGGGTGGTTTTATAAAAATCAACGATTCATGAAAGTTAAATTTATGTGGCTTCTCGATAAGATTGTTAATGCTTAAATTTATATTGAGTTCTGCTGGAAGCAATTACAACTGCGAAAAGTAGCATCAAGACCGAAATCTATTATCGTGATGCGTTAAGTTGGCGTCAAGCAGGAAAGGCTTAGCTTAAAATAGCAGTGTTTTTTCGATCATATGAACGACTTTTCAGCACCGCTGATATATTATTGAGGAATTCTCGCTGCCGGCGATATTGTGCCTTCCGGTACAAGCGCAAAATGTTGTTTCCAGTTTGGCTTGCAGCTCGATATCCTTGAGTGGAATGGCCACTTCTATTTGCCAAAAGCTATCTCCACGTTGTGTTGCCGCGATGCTTTTGCCGTCCCAATTTGTTTAAAATTGCTTGGCACAGACAGCTATCTTGGCACTTTTCCTGGCCTTGGAAAGCGCAGGCAAAAGCATGGAGGCCAGAATGGCAACGATTGTCATCGCCACGAGAAGCTCAATTAATTGAATGCTTTTTTGCGTGCTAGGTATCCAGTTGCATCCTGCAACTGTTTTTTATTGCTACACCGTGGAAGCCCGTTTAATCAAAGATGGCCTGACTGTAATCACCTGCTTTTGCCCGCTGTGATACATTTTCAGCAGTTCTTTTGAAATTTCTTTTGGACACACAGATATGGAGGTCAATGGCGGGGAGAAATTCAATGACAGGCTGGAGTCGTAGTATTCAATTACTTTGACATCCTGTGGAATCCGGTAATGATTGGTTTTTAGAAAATCATATACTCGGAATGCTATCGCATGTTTGAAGCAAAAAATACCGGTAACACCATTGTTCAGGTATTCGGAAAGGGATTCCATATTGAATTGCTGTTCGGATTCCAAGTCATAGTCATAACAGAATTCAATTTTTATAGGGTGGATAGCATCCATGGCAGCGCGTGTTGCGCCGGCACGGCAATCGGATTGTATGGCACCCTGAGTGGACAGGAGAACGAGGATGTTCTGACAGCCACAATCAATCAAATGGCGTACACCAATATAACCGCCATGATACCAATCTGAATAAACACCGGGAAGAAAGCACGGATGAGTTATGCTGCTGGCAATGTGGAAAAAACCGTAGAGCTTGACCTGATCGGCGTATTGTGTGATGAATCCCAGATGATTGATGGAGACTGCATTGATGATGATCGTATCCAGACCATTTGAAATCATGTGTTCAATACTTGCTTGCAAACGCTCCGGATTCTGATCTATAGTTTCAATAACAATGTAAATTTCAGGATGCTTCGTCTTATAATGCAACAGTTCTTCCAGCATCGCATCATACATTTCACCTGGACGACTTAGAATAAGAATGATTTTACGTTGCTGCGGAGCAGACTCAGCTCTTACAAAATAACCCCTCCCATGATAACCCACAACCTCATTTTTATGGATCAAAATTTGCAACGCCGCGCGAGCCGTAGAAACGGAAGTATTATGACGGCAGGCCAGCTGACGCAATGACGGAAGCGATTTCTTGCTAGTATATTTGCCCTCACGAATCGCCTTCAGCAACTCTTCAGCAATCTTGGCTGCCATGGAAAGTGATTTCTTTTTCATGAAGATAAACAGTTTAATGAGTTTATAAACAGTTGTCCCGGCAATGATTTTATCGAGGGTACTATAGTTTTTAATACAATGAAAAACAAATATTTCCTCGAAAAAACTGTTTCGTACAGTTGTTGTTATGACAATCAATAAGGCGAGCGCAAGGTGTTTTTCCGAAACCTTTCGAGTGAATACGGTTTTTGGCGGATAAATAAAGCATCGTTTGTCGTTCAGCCATACGTAGTTCAGCCTCAATAATGCCGAAAAGATATTTTGGCGCATTACCACCGAGCAACAGGGATTTCCTTTTAGAAAAACAGGTATATATTAATCACAGCATTACTTCCTGCCAGTCAACAGCAAACAGAAGGGATGCATTTAGGCATGAAAAGCCGCACAAATAAACTGCTGCGGCAGACCTTTTACTGGGATTCTCCTGCACAAGGCGCATTTTTCGGGCTGACCCTGGCTGGGATCGGTTCCTGGCTGCTGCTGTCGCTTTTCCACTTCCTTTGGACACACGGCGCCTTTGGCTGGATTTGGCTGCCGGTGCGGAATAGTTGTAGCTTTGCCCCACTAGTTATAGTAACATTCGGAGGAGTTGCGCTAATCCTGTCGGCCTATTCCTTGTTTCTCACTTTACGTTCTTATACATTTTTCTGCCAGCAACGCTTCCAAGTCTGGGTATGGCTGTTTTCTATTCCGTTATTCGTCGCTCTCAGCATCGGAGGCATTGTTGCAGGAGCGCGAGGTTCGCTGCTGGTTTGCTGCATCACTTTCTGCTGGCTTTTGCCCTTGTTGTTGCTGCCTAAAATCGGCTGGCGGCTCTGGCTCGGGCACGCGCTGTGCTGGAGCCTCGGGCTGCTGATCTGTGATATTGTTCGAAGTAATCTGATCAACTTCTTGAAGCATCCCTTTTCGTCCTCGGGACTACCCGAATCCCTTAAGTCGTTCTACCTCTCTATCCAGGAAATTCTGCATCTCCAAGGTACAGGCTGGGTCTGGTTCCTGGTCGTTGGACTCCTTTTGCTCCTCCTGGGATATCTACTGACAGCTCGCCTCTGGTCTCGGGCGGCAGGTCTGCCATACCGGCAAATCTTTGGGCGCGGAGCAACCATTCTGTGGCTCCTGTTCGGAATCAACTACCTTTTCCAGCTTTTCCTCGCCTGGCAGGGAATCAAAGAAGCAAATCAAGCGATCACCGCTCTAGAGCAGCGTTTCAATCGCCCACTGACAGCCCAAGCTCTCGGCAAATTATACTACAACGGTGAACAGCCTGATTCCGGCTTCTGGCAACGCGAAAAGACTATGCGCGAAAACATTGAGTCGTTCCCTGATGAGATCAGCGCGTTATTCGTTCTGCCCGATGAGGTTCCGCCGGAAGCGATGCAGCAGGTGCGCCAGCATCTCCAAAGTATCGAGGCCAGTCTGTCACAGTGGGAAGAGATGTTTTTTGGCAGCATTCCGCCACCGGCGCTGTCCTATCAACGCGGCCATCTGGTGACAATGCTGCTGCCGCACCTCAGCTCCTTCAGGAGCTTTAGTCGTCTGTCACACCGACGGGTGCGCCTGGCACTGGAAGACGGCGCTATCGACGCAGCTCTGGCAGCCTGCGAACGACAAGCCAATGCCAATAACACGCTGTTGCGCGAAACCTCTCTGACCGGTGCAATAGTTTGGATAGCCTGTACAAACAATTGGCTGGATTCCTTAGAAATGCTGTTGGAAGCCCGGGCTTTGTCTGATGAACAGCTGAATGTACTGGCAAACCAGCTGAAAGCAACAGAAAAGCAGGTGCCGGAAATGCATGAACGTACTATCTACAGCGAAGCGGTATCCATGCTGGATATCTTTGAAATGTTTGCCACTATGACAGAGACAGGAATCGAGGAACTTGACAACTGTGCACGGTGGCGTCACTTCCGCTATTTTGTGCCGCAGCTCTGGTGGTATGGGGCTCTGGACAAAGCCAATATGGCGCAAGCCTTCATAGTGTCTGATTTTTCAGAAATGCCGGAGCGCCCGATTATTTATGGCAAGCCGCTATTTATCAGCAACATGCTCATGCCTCCGAATATAGTCGGGCGAAAGTTTCATAGCTTAACTGCCCGGCTGCGGGCGATGCAGGCACTGATCGCGGCGGAACAGTACCGTCGCCACCATGGAGACTGGCCGAAGCAGCTGGAGAATCTGCCGGAGGATCCATTCACCGGTGAACCAATGCGCTACCGCCACGGGGATTGCGCCTTTCAGGTCACCGTCGCCATATGGGATGAAGAGTCCCGCCGCTGGAGCGTTGATGCTCAGCAACGCAGCGCACCGGCGGTTCAGGCTTGGAGTGTAGGCTCCGACAAGATTGATGGCAGCAGCATGCAAGCTTCTGAACAGACAGATGGA
This sequence comes from Oligosphaeraceae bacterium, assembly GCA_012799725.1. Taxonomy (GTDB): domain Bacteria; phylum Verrucomicrobiota; class Lentisphaeria; order Oligosphaerales; family Oligosphaeraceae; genus JAAZIY01. The sequence goes on from JAAZKR010000168.1 coordinate 5,146, forward strand.
CGCCGCCCAGATGACATCCGCGCCATCCTGCGCCTGAAGCCGTAACAGCCCTGGAAGGTGCCGGGCGCATTACGCAGATTTTCAGGATCAGGAATTGTTATGACTTCCGTACTATTCCCAAACTTCTTGTTTTTTAGGAAAGATTTTTACTTTATCCGCAGATTTACTCAGATTGGCGCAGATTTTTTAGGGCGCAGTTTTCTTGTCTTAGGAGCGCATTTTCAAAGTGAGCCCTAAAAAATCTGCGGCATCTGCATAATCTGTGTAATCTGTGGATTGAGTCTTTCAACTGGGTTGCGGACGATCAGTCCGCGCCCACTTGCAATCGCTTTGGCTGCCTCCTTGTTTGCCGAACTTGAAAAACGCGGAATGCAAAAACTGGTGATCTCGGGAATTTCCTTGCAGCAGAATTTTTACCGGCACATTGGCTTTCAGGTAGCTGGGGAGCCGGTCAACGAAAATGGGGTGACTTTCTTTCCGATGATCGGCGATTTGCCTGCCATCCTCAAAGCCAATCCAGCCTGGCAGAAATTTCGGCCACACGCCCCGTCAACCATCGCACATACGGAAGCATAAAGATGAGCAAACGGGAATTTTCATCGCTCGCCATCAAGCTGGTCGGTGTCTACATACTGGCGCAGCATCTCTGTCTCCTGCCCGGGGCTATCAATGCATTTTTTTCTGTGCAGCCCATGATCGACAATCCCCTGATGTCTCTCGATTGGCGTTTGATGATGCTGATAACTCCTGTTACAGGCCTGTTTGTCGGAACGTTGATGATGATCTACAGTGACGCAGTTGCCGCCCGACTTATCCGAAATGATGGCGAATTCACTGCCGGCTTCACTCTCTCGTATGAGGAAGCACTCAGCATCGGATTCTGTTGCATAGGGTTGCTGACGCTGGTTGATGCCCTGCCAAAAATATTTTCTTCGCTTGTCAATTTCCTGCGCTTTGTAAAGATAAGCGGATGCAGCCCATTGCAGCCCCAAGTCGGATTTGATGCCTTCGATGCCCATATAAGCACAGTTGTGCGACACGTTATTCAAGCTCTGATCGGCCTGGCATTGCTCCTGAAACCGCATCGCCTCGCCAAAGCCTGCTGCAAACACCAAAATGACAATAAAAATGCTATAGCCGAATAGCACCCCTTTCGTGTGCAAGGCACGCCGGCAGTCCCAACGCACCACGCCCCCTCCTGCCCCCTTCCTTTTCCAGCGGTTGCTGAAAATTGCGACTTGACGTATTACCTTATATTTTGGAGGATCAAGCCATGCAAAAACTGACCAGCAGCGTATATACATTCGAGAAACTCATTCGCAATGATTTCCTATATGTTGATAAAACGGAATACATCTGGAAATTGATTTCGGAAGGGCCTGCGTCTTTTTTCATGTCGCGTCCGCGCCGTTTTGGCAAGTCGCTAACCGTCTCGACCCTCAAGGCGGTGTTCCAGGGGAAGAAAGAACTCTTCAAAGGGCTTGCCATTTATGACAAGGAATACGACTGGAAGGAGTACCCGGTCATCCATCTGGACATGGCCAACTGCGATGCCCGGACGCCGGTGGCGTTGCGCAAATATCTTGCCCGGGTCTTGGTCGAAGCGGCTTCCTCGCACCGTGTTTCGGTCGACATCCATGAAGATGAACTGGCCGCCTCGTTCGAATCCCTCGTCCGGGCTGTCGCGAACACGAAGGATTCCCCGGTCGTCATCCTCCTTGACGAATATGACAAGCCGATCCTGAACGCGCTGGCGACTCCTGAGGCCGCAGCATGCAGGGACGTCCTCAAGGGGTTCTACTCGACGATCAAGAAATGCGAGAGCCTCGAACGCTTCGTGTTCGTCACCGGCGTGACCAAGTTCTCGCACGTCTCGCTCTTCTCCGACCTCAACAACCTGGCTGACATCACGATGCATGCCGACTACGCCACCATGCTCGGCTACACGCAGGAGGAATTCGAAAAACACTTCGCGGAGCGCCTGGACGACGCCGTGCGCAGGCTGGGCATCCCCCGCGAACAGCTCCTCGATGAAATCAAGACGTGGTATGACGGGTATCGCTTTCATGCAAAGTCGGCGACGGTGTACAATCCGGTGTCCCTGGCGCAGTTTTTCATCAACGGCTGCGAATTTTCCAACTACTGGTTCTCGACGGGGGCGCCCTCGTTCCTGCTTGAGGTGATTCGGAAGACGGATTTCAACTTCGAGCGGGCATTGAACGAGCCGGTCATGGGCTTTGCCTTCAGCGCGTTCGAGATCGACCGGATCGACCCCCTGACGCTCCTGCTGCAGACCGGCTACCTGACGATCAAGAGCTCGTTCGTCGAACTGGGCGAGACGCAGTACTACCTCGATTTCCCCAACCGCGAGGTGAAGGCCGCCTTCAAGACCTACCTGATCAGCGACTACAGCGCCATGCCGCAGGAAACCATCGGCGCGAACGTATTCCAAATGGTCAAGGCGATCAAGGCAAAGGACATCCATCTCTTCATGAACTTGCTGAAAAGCTTTTTCGCCGCCGTGCAATACGATGTCACCACCGACAGCGAGGGGCGCTTCCAACTGCTGTTCTACTCGGTGTTCCTGCTGATGGGCGTGCGCATCGAGGCGGAATCCCGGACGAACGACGGGCGCATTGACGCCGTGATCCGGGACGGCGACTGCATCTACATCTTCGAATTCAAGATGAATCAAACCGCCGAGGTGGCGCTGGCGCAGATTCGCGACAAAGAATATTATCAAAAATATCAGCACGCCGGCAAGAGGCTCCTTCTCATCGGCGCAAGTTTTGACACGGCCTCACGGCAGATAGCCGATTGGAAAATCGAAGAGGCGTAGAGGCGTAGACGCTGGAAACAGGACGCGTAAGCAGTCACTCATTGACATTGTGGACCAAGATATCAGCAAATGGACAACTTGGCGCCGTCGGCGCTTAACCATGCTTAACCCCGGCCTTCAGGCCGGGGTGGCGAGCTCCCCGGGAGGCAGTGCCTTGTAAAGGCACCACAGCTGAAAAAGACCGCCGGCACGACCGGTATCAATCGGTGACCGATTATCAGGACGCAATGTTTAACCGGGATTCTTGATTGCTTATGCTTCGAGATGGCAGACATAGTTATCTTTAATCGGGGCGTCTTCTGTCATGATTGGAGGATTCAGAATATGAAAGATTTGACCAGCAGCGTTTATACCTTTGAGGATCTCATCAATGGGCATTATCTCTATGTGGACAAGACGGAGTATATCTGGAATTTGGTCCGTCCGTACAAGGGTATTTACTTCATGTCCCGCCCGCGCCGCTTCGGCAAGTCGCTAACCGTCTCCACCCTCAAGGCGGTATTCCAAGGGAAGAAAGACCTCTTCAAGGGCCTTGCCATCCATGACAAGGCATACGACTGGCAGGAATACCCGGTCATCCATCTGGACATGGCGAATTGCGATGCCCGGACGCCATTGGCGCTGCGCAAATATCTTGTCCGTGGCTTGGCCGAGCAGGCCTCCTCGCATCATGTTTCGGTCGCCATCCATGAAGATGAACTGGCTGCCTCATTCGAGTCTCTCATTCGAGCAATCGCGAACGCGAAGGATTCCCCGGTCGTCATCCTTCTTGACGAATATGACAAGCCGATTTTGAACGCGCTGATGACGCCGGAAGCCACCGCATGCCGGGATGTCCTCAAGGGCTTCTACTCCACCATCAAAAAATGCGAAAGCCTCGAGCGCTTCGTGTTCGTCACCGGCGTCACCAAGTTCTCGCACGTCTCGCTCTTCTCCGACCTCAACAACCTATCCGACATCACAATGCATGCCGACTACGCCACCATGCTCGGCTACACGCAGGAGGAATTCGAAAAATACTTTGCCGGGCGCCTGGACGCCGCCGTGGACAAATTGGACGTCCCGCGCGAACAGCTCCTCGCCGAAATCAAGGCCTGGTACGACGGGTACCGCTTTGAGGAGCATGCGGAAACGGTGTACAATCCGGTGTCCCTGGCGCAATGCTTCATCAACGGCTGCAAACTTTCCAACTACTGGTTTTCGACGGGGACGCCGGCGTTCCTGATGGAAGTGATCCGGAAGACGAACTTCAACTTCGAGCGGGCCTTGAACGAGCCGGTCATGGGCTTTGCCTTCAATGCCTTCGAGATTGACCGGATCGACCCCTTGACGCTCCTGCTGCAAACCGGCTACCTGACGATCAAGAGCTCATCCGTCGAGCTCGGCGAGACGCTGTACTACCTCGATTTCCCCAACCGCGAGGTGAAAGCCGCCTTCAAGACCTACC
>JAAZKR010000169.1 GCA_012799725.1 Oligosphaeraceae bacterium
ATTTGCATTCCGCAATTTCTTCCCCCACAGCTCCGACGAGTTGATGTCCCATTCTCGCTGTGGGGGAAATTGCGGGAATGCAAATAACATATAAGGGTGAGGGAACCCGAGGCAGGATCACCCCCTAGGATCAGCGCCTGGAAGGCGCCACATTCACAGTGATTTTCGGTCAGTTCCGGTTTTCTTGCCGTTTAGTTTTTCTCATTCATTCCGTTATGCAGATGCATGCCGCCATCGACGAAGATTATCTGTCCGGTTATGGTTTCCGCTTGAGCCAGGAAAAGGCAGGCTTCAGCGATTTCCTCCTCGCTGCTACGCATCTGCATGGGCACGAATTGCAGCATGCGCTGCATGCTGGTTTCCGGCGGTAAATACGGCGGTGGCAAAACTATGCCGGGTGCCACGGCGTTGACGCGGAATTGCGGCGCCCATTCCAACGCGCAAGCCAAACTAGCATCACGCAGGCTTTTTTTTGCCAAGGCATAGGCGCCCGCGCCGGGGTCCACAGAGACCACGCGCTGATCCAGCATATTGATAATACTGCCGCCATCACAGTTTTGCCTATAAAGGCGCATCAGTTCAAAAGGCACTACGAAATTGATGTGGTAATCAGCTGCGATCAGCTCCGGACTAAGCTCCAGCATCCTGCGGCGCTTATAGGCCGAAGCATTGTTGATCAGGCAATCCAGCCTGCCGTAATGCGAAAGTACCGGCATTATGATATTATCCTGCAAGCGGCAGCTCAACAAGTCCTGCTGCAAGACCAAGTGGCCGGCTTTTTGTCCCCCTATGCTTTGCAACAATTCTTCTGCTTCCGCTCTTGAGTTATGGCAATGTATGACCAAGCGCCAGCCCTCGTCGGCAAAACGGCGCACGATAGCGGCACCGATGCGACGCGCCGAACCCGTGACCAAGGCCACCGGGGCTTGTGCTCTGTCTGACATTCTAATCCCCCCAAGTTTCAAGTTTCGTGATGGGTTAGTCTTCTGTAGCATTTCTGAAGCATTGGTTTAACGTGGCAATACATGGGGTCTATGGAGCCAGCACTCTTCTTTTAACGCTTTGTAATCACATCGGCGACGCCACGCCGCAAAGTCGCCTTGGCGTTCTTGGCGTCTCGGCGATTAAATGAAGAAGCATTGACCACCAAGAACACCGAGGACGCCAAGCAATTAAGCCAGCACTACAGAAGACTGACACATTGCCAAGTTTCAGCTCTCGATACGGCCTTGGCCATGCGCTTGACAAAGCCGGAGTGTATTTTTCAAAATCTGTATTAAATTAAACGCTTCACATTAATTAAGCAAATCAGCATACTAATATCAGGTGAATTTTATGAGAAAGGCAATCACCGCAGCCGAACTGCGCCGACTATACATAGATTTCTTCAAAAAACATGGCCATGCCGAAATCAAGAGTGCGCCTTTGGTGCCGGAGAATGATCCGACCTGCCTATTTACCACTGCCGGCATGCACCCGCTGGTGCCCTACCTGCTAGGCGAAAAACACCCTGCTGGCAAACGTCTGGTCAATGTACAAAAATGTCTGCGCACTGGTGATATAGACGTAGTAGGGGACCCTTTCCACTTGACCTTTTTCGAGATGCTGGGCAACTGGTCGCTGGGGGATTACTTCAAGCAGGAGGCCATAGCCATGAGCTTCGAATTCCTCACTGAAGTGCTGGGATTCAATAAAGAAGAAATTAAGATCACTTGTTTCGCCGGTGATGAAAATGCTCCCAAGGA
>JAAZKR010000170.1 GCA_012799725.1 Oligosphaeraceae bacterium
AGGCAGCATCTTATCCGCAGATTACACAGATGTACGCAGATTTTCAGGACAAGGCATCGAGCGGCGGCTCTATTTAAGAGGTTGTGCTGTAAGAGCTTGACTATGCATAATCCCGGTTTTTAGCCCGACTGACGACTTTTTCTGCCGATAAGCAGGAGCGATCTAGTTGCTTTTTACCTATCCTGCCCGCAGCCTCTATATCGAGCGGGGAAAAATCAAAAAATCGAAAATTGGTTTTTGAAAAAAGAGGTTTGCCCAAGCGTGAAATCCGGCTAAACATGCAGTTTTTTGCTGCCTATGGGATGAATGTGCAAAATTTTCACTTTTCCCATGGGAAAATATGGGTTGTGGGCACAGGTTCACTCCAAGCTCATCGCAAAACTTCGCAGGTCAACTATGAAAACTGCACGCTTAGGCTTCGTCTGGCTGCCATTGCACCAATGGCCTTTCAAGCATTTGCTCGTAGATTTTGATGTAGGCATCAGCGGTGTTGCTATGGTTGAAATTAGCCTTCGCCTCGCGCATGATGCGCTGTATCTGCCGGTTTTTCAGGTCTTTGTCCTGTTGGTAGAATTCCATTGCTTCATCTATGGCCCAGAGCAGCCCTTGTGTATCGTAATTTTCGAAGACAAAACCGTTGCCGCTGTTATGCCCGGTGTTAATATGCGTGACGGTGTCATGCAGTCCGCCAGTATCATGTACTATGGGCAGCGATCCGTAGATAGGTCCTATCATTTGCGGCAGCCCACATGGTTCGAAGCGCGAGGGCATGAGAATGAAGTCAGCAGCTGCATAGCCCAATCTGGAGAGATTGTCATTGAAGTCCATGACTGCGATATGATTTTGCAGGCTGTGGTGATCTGCTATGCTCTTGAACACGGATTGATATTCGCCATTGGCCACGAAAGCAAATTGCGGTTGTTGTGGCCAGAAGCGGTCTATGACTTTATAGAGTATGTGCGAGAGTAACTCCGGACCCTTTTGTATCGGGTCTAACCGTGAAGGCCAGAAAAAGAGCGGAGAGCGTACGTCCGGATACAGTCCTACTGCTTTTTGGAATGCGATTTTATTGTGCCATTTTTTATTTGGCATAGTGTCAGCGTTAAAATTAGCGCTTAGGGCCGGGTCGGTTTCGGGGTCGTGATCCGGATCTGGTGCATTCAGTATGCCTATGGCACAGCCGGCATGGTATTTGTTGGCCAGTTCCCATTTGATACATTCCGGCACAAATGAATCGTGCACGCCGTCGACGATTTCGCGCAGGAAGGTGGGGCTGACCGTATTGATAAAGTGTGATGCGAAGATACCGCTGGCCAGTACATCTACCGGGTTGGAAGAGCGTGATTCTTCATAGTTGTATGGTGCGCGCTCAAAGTACAGGTTTTTCCAGAAATATGCTGCATCAATACCAGTATTTTCGATATTTTCAAGACTGGTTTTCTGCGTGTGTATATTGTGCACGGTGAACAGGCTGGGAACGCCCATTTGGCGGGCGTAGCCGGGGATGAGCCCGGTCATCCAGTCGTTGCAGTGTATAAGGTCGGGGCGCACGCGCGGAATAATATTGTTAATCACTTCGCGCTGAAAAACCAAGCTCATCTTCATGCTTTCGCCATGATATCCGGAATATACCCGGTCACGATAGAAAAAGACACGGTCTTGAGCGAAGTGCAGGCGTTCCTGACTCAAGCGACTTTGGTAATGGTGCCTTTTCGATTCGAGATGATCGGGCTGGTCAAAGTTGAAAATACGCCGGTAAAAGGGCATGGCCACATGAACGTCGGCCCCCATCTCAAATAAAGCCGCAACCAAGGAAGCAGAGACGTCAGCCAAGCCACCGGCTTTAGCTGAAAGCCCAGCAGCCATACTGCTCATCCTGTGTGGCAGATAGGTGATCTCAGGAGTGACTACCAGAATCTTTGGGTTCTTGGTTTTTCCGTTCTTTTTGCGCATATTTTACCCCTCCTTTTTTGGTGGTGCCTCAGAAGCGGGGTCGAGGCTGATGTTCGCGTACATGTTAAACGCAGCTGCCATGACGCTGCGTAGGCTCCCTGAGCCTATGATTTTTGGGTATTATTATTTTTCAGCGCAGTCCGCTGTCTTCTGGCCAACCGGCCATAATATTGAGATTTTGCAATGCTTGTCCTGCTGCACCCTTGGTCAGGTTGTCTATGGCGCTGCTAAGTATGACATTGCCGGTGTGTTGGTCATAGCAGCAGCCTATCTCGCAGTAATTAGTCATGGTTATATTTTTGGTGTCGGCCAACTCCCCTTTGTTCAAGACTCTGACAAAAGGTTCATTTTGATAGGCTTGCTGCAAGCATGCGAGTGCTTCGTTGCCGGCCTTTTCGCTTTTTGCCTGCATCAATATGGTAGAATGTATGCCGCGGTTGACCGGTACCAGGTGGGGCAGGAAATTGATGTTCAGTTCCTTGACCCCGGCAGCCAGCGCCAATTCCTGCTCGATCTCCGGCAAGTGCCGATGCCCGGTGACGGCATAAGGCCTGAGGCTTTCATTGCATTCAGGGAAGAGGTACGGCGCTGCGACCTTGCGTCCTGCACCAGTTACTCCGCTCATGCTGAATGCCTTTATGCCAGTGGCTTCAACCAATCCGGCTTTCAGTAGTGGCAGGCAGGGTAGCAGCACGCTGGTTGGATAGCAGCCGGGGCA
>JAAZKR010000171.1 GCA_012799725.1 Oligosphaeraceae bacterium
TGCACCTTTGCGCCTATGCGTCCGGCAAAATGGAATGCCCTTGCCAAGCCTATAGCACCCAGGCTATCCAGCTTGTCAGCATCATACAGCACTTTAGCCTCAATACTTTGCGGCTTATCTTGGTTGCGCCGACGAAAGCGGTGCTGCCGCACACAGTCGCAAACCGCATCGACAAACGCTTGATTCTCGATACCCAGCTCCGCCAGGATCTCTTTACTCAGTTCTGCACCCAATTCAGCGTGACAGGTTTTACCCTGATCGGACAACTCCTGTTCCCGACCCACATCATGCAATAGAGACGCATAGTCAAGCAAAAGCGGATCAGCTTTTTCTAAATCACCCAATTTTGCTGCCGTCATTCGCACGCGCAAAGTGTGGTCAATGTCATGGCAAGGGGGCGTCTGCTCTAATTTTTGCGCCACTACACGCTCCAGCTGCGACAGTTGCCGTCTTAAAAATTCTTGTTCTCCGGGGCTGTACATAGTTAAAATGGGGACAATGGTTCAGAGGTTGGTTGTTGACAGTCGGTTAGTGTAATGGCACGTGAACGCCGTGGACAAAGCAGATCGACCATTTTCAAGCTCTACATGGAGGGCGTCCAAAAAGGATTTTCTAACCATGGAACACACAGGACACACGGAAATTTTATATGGGTTGCTGCTCTGGCGGATGAGGCTGCACGCGGCTTAAAAAGTAGCGCAACCGTCCCGGTTGTGAAGTCCGGACTGCCGTGAGGTGTACAGTGCACCGAGTGCGTCCGGCTTTCGTCCACATCTTCCACCATGTTTCCCGTGCCCTCGCCCCCGCTCACACGCGCGTACCATACCAGGGGTGGTTTGCCCCCTGGGTGGGTGGGGCTGGATGATTTCTGAACCACGGCGGAAACATAGTGCCAAAAAAACGAAATTCCAAGAAAAAACATAAGAAATCATGCAGAAACATGGAAAGTCCTGAAAAACCCTGCGATTCCCAACCCTGGAAATCAGCGTCCATCTGCATAATCTGCGGATAAGATAGGCGCGGAACCCTTTTTGGACGTGGTCTACATAGAGCCATCACGTCACTTTATGATATCTCTGTCTTCCGGCAAGAGCAACATGCAATCGCCGTAGCTAAAAAAGCGCATTCTGGCATCTATGGCCTTCCGGTAGGCGGCCAAGACATGCTCACGCGCTGCAAAGCAGCATACCAGCATGAGCAAAGTGGATTTGGGAAGGTGAAAATTGGTCAGCAAGCCGTCCGCAACGACCGGTCGATAAGGCGGGTACAAAAATATGGCGGTACGTCCGCTTTGTGGCTGTAAAATTCCATCTTTGGAAGTATGACATGACTCCAGCACACGCACCGTAGTGGTGCCCACACAAAAGACTTTACCGCCGTTTTGCTTACAGGCATTGATGCATTCAGCGGCCTCGGCACCGAGCACAAAGCTCTCCGCATGCATTTTATGCTCTTCGACTTTCTCGCAATCTACCGGCTTGAAAGTACCCGCTCCCACATGCAGGGTCAGTCGTGCGATGCGCACTCCACGCTCTTCCAGTTCGTTCAGAATTTCCGGAGTGAAATGCAGCCCGGCTGTTGGAGCAGCCACTGCTCCCGGCACTTTAGCAAAGACGGTCTGATAACGCTCTTCATCAATTGGCTCGGCGCTTCGGGCTATATAGGGCGGCAACGGTGTGTGTCCGTGTTTCTGTAAAAGATCATGAACCTGAATGGTGGAAAAGCGGATCAGGAAACTGCCATCAGCAAGTTTTTCCTCCACAACAAAGCTCTCTTTGCTGCCTTCTATAACCACTATGCTACCCGGGCGCAGACGTCGCCCCGGCCTGAGCAATGCCTGCCAGGTCTGTGCGTTAGTCTGCTGTTCAAGCATAAAGGCCTCCACTGCCCCGCCGCTAGGCATGCGTCTGCCGGCCAAGCGTGCCGGTATGACCCGAGTGTCATTAAGCACCAGGCAATCGCCGGAACGCAGAAAGTTAGCGAAAGACGAAAAGTCGTCCAGAGCCGTCCCGCCGCTGCCGCGTTTCATCACCAGCATACGCGAGCCGTCGCGACGTTCAGCAGGATGCTGCGCGATCAATTCCAATGGCAGGTTATAGTCAAAGTCGCTTACCAGCATGGTTACAGTAAAAAAAAATAATATGAAAACTAAGAAGCCGTTCAAAAATGAATTTTTGAATTACTCCTTAGCGCATGGCACGGCGCATCTCACGGTCAGCCTGATCTTTCTTCAGACTCTCGCGCTTATCACCCACATTTTTACCCCGACAAAGCCCGAGCTGCACCTTGACTTTGCCACGATCATTAAAATACATGGATAATGGAATTAGAGTCAGCCCCTTGGCTTCTATGGCTTTTTTCAAGCGGCCAATCTCTTTTTTATGCAGCAACAGACGCCGATTACGACGGGGAGCATGATTATTGCGGTTGCCCTGAGCATAAGGCGCAATATGAGCCCCAATCAGAATCATCTCGCCCTGCTCTACCTTGGCGTAAGCGTCAACTAAAGAAACGCCGCCGGCCCTGCAGGACTTGACTTCGGTGCCCAACAGCTCTATACCGGCCTCTAAACTGTCTAAAACAGCATAGTCATGCCGAGCCTTCTTGTTCTGTGTGATATTCCTCATGGAAAACCTAAATGCAAATTCAAAGCGGCAAGGACATAATATAAACGTAAAACAAATTCATAGCCATCTCATAAGCCGTGAATACAACAACATAGGTCTTGATGTAATACTGAGAAAACCACAGCAGCCTCCGTACCGTTTGCGCTCAGCAAGACGTAGGCATTGACCGGTGCTGAGATATAAAAGTCCAACAGTCCCTCTGCGCTCGCCAAGCGTGGGGTGATTTCGGCAGAACGAAAATGCTAATTATTCGGGCATATATTATCCAGCCAATAAGAACTGCCTGGGTCCAGGCAACTAGAACGTAGATGTAAGTTACACTCAGAGAACTTAATAAAGGGCAAAGCAATATCGCAACGGACGTCTCCCGGCAAAAATCCAGCGGAAAAGACATCAAACGGCACAGACATATGCACATCTTGATAGATATGTCTGTCTCCTAAGAATAAAATCCGATAAACTCATGATTCTAAATAAGGAGCATCCAAAAGGTATGGGCTGGCGGATAGAAAAGCATTTCGAGCCGGGCTTGTCGATAACGCAACTGCTCGGCTCCCCGGCATCTCCAACCGGTCACAAGGCCGTCAATTGATTCGCCGCAGACACAAGCAGCAGCATTACTCAATGCTATATGCTTCCAACCAGCAACAGCTTTTCCTCCATGCCTCTGTAAGATCTTTCTTTTTTTCCGGAATCCCCTGTAAAATCATGGCGATTCTTAATCCTGAAAATCCGTGTCCATCTGCGTTTATCTGCGCAATCTGCGGATTAAAAGCACCCGGAACCCTTTTTGGACACGATTCTAAATACGACCATAAATCGTAAACATGTATAGATAGAGAAAACAGGTCTATCATTAAAAAGCGTTCCGGCAGTCTTGTACGGGGAGGAGGGAAGGGAGGGTAGAGCTGCCGGAACGCAAAAATACGTGAAAGCATTTCAAAGTTTCACTATGTTTCGATGTACGAACAAACTATAGTGTTTCAATCGTCAAAGTCAAACGATATCGACCCTTTCCATGGGCATTAAAAAGGTGGCACTTTAAAGATTTTTTGTGCCAAATAACAAGAAGTTGGGCAATATGCCGAAGTCCGTCTGACAGCTCAGACAATCTAGCTGTCAAATAGCCAAGTGGAGAGATAGCGTTCGCCGCTGTCCGGCAACAACGCCACAATACGCTTGCCTGCATATTCGGGCTGTTTGCTCAATTCCAAGGCAGCAAACAAGGCCGCTCCCGAAGAGATGCCAATAAGCAAACCTTCCTTCTTGGCAGCATCCCGAGCAGTTAGTCCGGCCTGGTCGGCACTGACCTGAACTATGCGATCCAGAAGACCTGCGTTAAGCACTTTAGGCACAAAGCCCGCACCGATTCCCTGTAGCTTGTGTGGTCCGGCTGCGCAGCCGGAAAGAACCGCACTGGTATCCGGTTCAACAGCGATCAGTTCAATCTGCGGGTTGCGTTCTTTGAGCAGCTCACCAACGCCGGTAATGCTGCCACCAGTGCCGACACCAGCGACGAAGACATCTATCTTGCCTTGGCAGGCATGCCAGATTTCCTCGCCTGTACTAACCCTATGTGCTTGTGAATTAGCTGGATTTTCAAACTGCTGCGGTATAAATGAGCCAGGATTGAGACGTTGCAGCTCTTCAGCCTTGGCTATTGCGCCCTGCATGCCCTTGTCCCCTTCAGTGAGGACAAGCTCAGCACCGTAAGCAGCCAGTAGCTTGCGACGCTCCGAACTCATAGTATCGGGCATGGTAAGAATAAGACGATATCCTTTGACAGCAGCGACTAAAGCCAAGCCTATGCCGGTATTGCCACTGGTAGGCTCAATGATCAGCCCACCAGGCTTAAGCAAACCTGCTCGTTCGGCAGATTCAATCATGGACAGCGCAACGCGGTCTTTATGGCTGCCGCCAGGGTTGAAATACTCTACCTTGGCAAACAACTCGGCACCACCATGATTCATGCGATTTATACGGACTAAAGGCGTGTTGCCTATACTGGATAAGATATTGGCACACAATGCGCTCATAAAACTCCTGCAAAATAAAGTTCAAAGTTCAAGGTTGAGCTACGGTCATCTCGTAGGTTGTGAAAGCAGTGGACAAAATGGACGGAGTACAGTTTTTTTTGCGTTCTGCGGTACGCCAGTTCCGTGGCGGCGCCAGTTCCGTGGCGGCGCATATTTGCGCCACACCACACCTCCCCTCCACTCCACTCTCCCGCACCTTATTTAAGACGCCCTTGCTGCTTTTTGGGAACTGCGCCCCGCAACGCAATAATATAACGTAGATTCATAAGTATAATCATATTTTTTCTTCGCTTCATTGTTGCATCATACCTATTTCATTTTGGCTAAAAAGCGTCTTTATGACATTAGCGCATATATATTATTTGTTTTACCGTTCGTAAATCAGATAGGGGTTTTTCATGAACAAACAGACCATTAAAGACATTGAGTTAAAGGGCAAGAAAGTCATCATGCGGGTTGACTTTAATGTACCTTTGACCGCCGAGCAAGAAATCAGTGATGACACTAGAGTACGCGCCGCGCTGCCCAGCATCAAGTACATTCTCGATCAAGGTGCCGCTCTAACTCTGATGAGCCATCTCGGACGTCCCAAAGGCAAGGGCTATGAAGCGGAATTCAGCCTGAAACCAGTGGCGGCTCATCTTGCCAAATTGCTGAACAAGGAAGTTAAATTTGCAGCAGACTGCCTCAATGCTGATACTGAAGTAGCCGCCTTGCAGCCAGGTCAGCTGCTTATGTTGGAAAATACGCGTTTTTACCAGGCCGAGGAAGGCAAGGTAAAAAAGAGCGAGGACATGAGCGAGGAAAAATATGAGGCTCTGAAAAAGGAAATGAAAGAGGCCAAGCAACGCATGGCCGCCAAACTGGCCAGCTACGGCGATGTCTATGTCAACGATGCCTTCGGCTCTGCCCACCGTGAACATGCTTCCACCGCTACCATTTGCAAATTCATGAAAGAGAAAAATGCTCCTTGCGTAGCAGGATTCCTTATGCAGAAAGAGCTCGAATACCTAGGTTCTGCCGTTGAAAATGCTCGACGCCCCTTTATTGCCATCATAGGCGGTGCCAAGGTTTCCGGCAAGTTGGAAGTTCTGCTAAGTTTGATGAATAAGGTGGACTGCATCATCATAGGCGGCGGCATGGCATATACCTTCTTGAAAGCCAAGGGGCGCAAAATCGGTCTATCGCTCTGTGAAGATGAATTGCTGGATAAAGCCTTGGAAATATTGGCCGATGCAGAAGCCAAAAAAGTCAAAATCATGCTGCCCATCGACAATGTCGCAGCCGATGCATTCGATGCACAGGCAAACACGAAAAATGTTGAGGGCGATATAGACGACGATTGGATGGGGCTGGACATAGGTCCGAAAACCCAAAAAGCTTATGCAGAAGAAATCAAAAAGGCCAAAACAATAGTTTGGAATGGCCCCATGGGGTGTTTTGAGATGGAGAAATTCGCTGGCGGCACCATGGCAGTCTGTCAGGCAGTGGCCGACTCCGGCGCGGTGAGCATAATCGGCGGCGGAGATTCGGTGAGCGCAGTCAATCAAAGCGGCCTGGCTGCCAAGATGTCGCATATCTCCACCGGTGGCGGTGCCAGCCTGGAATTCCTCGAGGGCAAAACCCTGCCCGGCTGCCAAGCCCTGGATGATAAGTAACCTACAGTCAAAGAGACAGCGCCATAAGCGCTATGAACATCCTTTTCTCGCTTCTACCGGAAATCACCTGGGAGAAAATTTTCTAAAGTTCGATGCGCAGTAAGCATTAAGCATCGTAAAATCATCCGACATTAAGGAGTCACCATGTCGCGCTGTAAATTAATCGCCGGCAACTGGAAAATGAACCAGACCGCCAGTCAGGCCGGTACCTTGATACAAGCCCTGAAAGCCGAGTTTCCTGCCTGTAACAGCTGTTGCTCTCAGGGTCCTGATGTTCTGGTCTTCCCTCCCTTTACCAGCATCGCAGCTGTCTTGCAGGAGGCTGGTACTTGTCTGCAAGTTGGTGCTCAGAATGTGCACTGGGCTTCAAGCGGCGCCTATACCGGCGAAATCTCTACGGCCATGCTCAAAGAGCTGGGAGTAAGCTATGTGCTGATCGGCCACAGCGAACGCAGGCAGTACTTTGGCGAGAGCGACGAAACCGTCAATCGGCGCCTGCATGCTGCACTGAAAGCTGGGCTCAAGGCAGTAGTCTGCATAGGCGAAACTGAGCAAGAACGCCAACTCGGTCTTACCAACTGCGTACTGGAACACCAGCTCCGCTGGGGTCTGAATCAGGTATCCGCCACTGACATGCAACAAGTGGTCATCGCCTACGAACCGGTCTGGGCCATAGGCACCGGCAAGACTGCCTCCAATGCCGATGCGCAAGCCGCACATGCTTTCATTCGCAGCCTGTTGGGCACCCTTTATGGGCAAAGCTGTGCTGAGGCCGTGCGCATCCTATATGGTGGCAGCATGAATGCCGGCAATGCAGCCGGCCTGTTGGCACAGCCTGATATCGACGGCGGACTGATCGGTGGTGCTTCGCTGAAACCAGCTGATTTCGCCAGCATCATCAGAGCCGCCAAGCAATAACGTCATCCGATGATTATATTCTATGACACCTTGGCGGCTCCTATTGCAAGCCGCCAGGTGTTTTAATTTATCTCCGTTTGGAACATACCTGGTTCTACGATGTCAAACGATATTGTCAGTGAAGACCGCGTTTTGATCGACAGGTACGTCAATCAAAATGACCAGGACGCCTTTAACATCCTGGTGCAAAAATACTCGGGGCGAGCCTACCAGATTGCTTATGGCGTGTTGGGCAACCGCGAAGATGCTGAAGAAGTAGCGCAAGATGCCTTTGTACGCATCTATCGAGCGCTGCCGAAATTTCGTGGTGATTCCGAGTTCAGTACTTGGATGTATCGCATAATCATCAATCTGGCACGTAATAAACATCGCTGGAACCGAGTGCGGGGCGCAGGCAAAAACTTCAGCATAGATGCGCCAATAGACAATGGGCGCGGTGACGGCGAGTTGACCATAGACCTGCCGGATCAAGGCATGGCGCCGGATCAAATCTCGCTCTACAATGAGCTTAAAGAGAAAACAAAACAAGCCATGGCCAAACTTCCGGAATCATACCGCGAGGCGGTCATACTGCGTACCGTTAAGGGATTGAGCTACGAGGAAATCGCTGAAGTGCTCGGCTGTAAAGTAGGCACTGTTAAATCACGCATCGCCAGAGGACGCGAAGAAATAAGAAACAACCTGGACATTTAAGGTTTTTGCACATCCAAGGGAGAAAAACAGAAAAACGCCAGGGCATACTAAGCCCCGGCCGCTTGTAACAGCCCAAGGCGCTGAACGCCGCGCCGCCAGGACTGTTGCAGATCGGCTGCCGACAACTGCTTAGGATACAATTTATGACTTCTGACCAATCAAATTTATCTTTGGCGCGCTGCCCCGATGCTGAGGAACTCAGCGTTTTTCTTGACGAGCCCGGTGACTCCACACTCGCCGCGCACATTAGCGCTTGTGCTCACTGCCAGGCAAGGCTGAGCGACTATGCTCAAGTTGATGCCTTATTGCAGGAACTTAGCCAACCACCTGCCGGACTGGCTTTGCGCATTCAGCAGGCCTGTGCCGCCGGAGCTTCGACAACTGACGCAACTTCTGTCCAGACTATCCAATTCAATTGGCTCACTCCACTGCGCTACGCAGCTGCGCTTATTTTTCTGCTTACCTTGGCCAGTTTTTTAACTTGGCTCAACCATACCCCCAATTCTCAAGGCTCGGACAGCAGCTTGGCCCGAGCTCCCGGTACAAGCCAAGCCGCCGCGCCGGCTAGCGTCGCTACCGTGCAAAACAACCAAGTCGGAGAAGATATAGCCTTGGCAGAGCAAATGCGACCACAAGGCAATATAGACCCGGACTCCCTGCAAAATGTCTCCACTGGTAAAAACGCAGCCGGCACCAAGCCGGCCAATCAACGCCGTTACCGTATCAAGCCGCAGATCGAGCATATCTGGCTGGTTGAAGACTTAACCAAGAGCCAGACACGCTTGCAAGAGCTGAGCCTGAGAGACGGCCTTAAGCTGAAATGGCAAACTAGTGACAACATCGCCGTCGTACATGCAGACCTAAGCGGCACCGACCGGCAATTACAGAACCTTGTAGATCATCTGCAAGCGCAGGGCTGGTTGCTGCTGTCACCAGCCTACCCGCAACCAAAGGCCGAACAAAATGCCTTTTTTACCGACAGCAAGATCATCTATCATGCCACTCTAGTGCAAAAAGAACCTTAGACAAAAGAATTCTTTCGAACTTCCAACACTTTTTTTCTTGCATTGCTTGCAAGCTGCATCAAGTCGATTATATTTACTCCATGGAGCAAGGCTCTAATAGCCTGAAATCAGTTTTTTTGACATAACATGCGATTTAACGGAAGCCAAGCGAGGGAGTCTCATGAAAAAATCATTGCATTTTACTTTAATTGAACTGCTGGTCGTCATCGCCATCATCGCCATTCTGGCAGGCCTGCTTTTGCCTGCCCTTTCCAGGGCGCGTGAGAAAGCCAACCAGACCGCCTGCGGCAACAACCTGAAACAGCTTACCCTGGCAGCTACTGCCATGTATGTAAGCGACTATGAACAAAGACTGCCGAGTTGGCATGATGATTCTAGCGCAGATGTCTCCGGCTGGGTCAAATATCACTCTGGTGGTTCTTTAGGCAGCACACCAAGTCACTTAAATGTGGTCAACGGGAATCTTTACAAGTATCTCAGGGATAGAAAAGTCTACCTTTGCCCCATGGACACCACCGATTATGATTCAGCAATCAAACATGATTGTTCATACGCCATTAATCACCGTATTGCCGGCAAAAAGGTAGTTATAGTCAAATCTACCTCCAGAATGCCAATCTTCTTGGAACCCTATATCGGGGAAGCCGGAGCGGCTTCAACGAGCGATGGACTCTATGGTGTATGGCAATCGAATAACCCAGGCAGTAGTAAGCGCAGCGACGTAGACAACGAAACAGAAGATGGAGGTGACAATGGCAGCTACAGAATGGCTCTTCGTCACAATGACGCCAACATGTATGGCTTCGTTGACGGACACGTTGAGATGCAGAATTGGAGCAGAAACACTGCTCGCGACCGAGCCTATAACTTAGACGCCAACTAAGCTTTGCTTTCCGCTACGCCGTTTCGTTTATATGCGAAACGGCGTTTTTTTTATCAGGATATCTCACTAGACAAGAAGACATGAGATGCGATGGACACAGGCACGGATACAATACTTCAACCTAAAAAAGCAGTTGACTTTTCCTCTTGACCGATAATCAGAGCTTCTTCCGATGCGGACTGAAGCCGAAAGGCGACTATGACTGCCCCCACCCCCAGCCCCCCTTTCCAATTTGCATTCCGCAATTTCTTCCCCCTCAGCTCCGACGAGTTGATGTCCCATTCTCGCTGTGGGGGAAATTGCGGGAATGCAAATAACATATAAGGGTGAA
>JAAZKR010000172.1 GCA_012799725.1 Oligosphaeraceae bacterium
CTCGAGCACCCTGAACAACTGCACGGTGGCTGGAAACTCGGCAGAAAAATATTATGGCGGAGTCTACAACTGTATCCTACGAAATTGCATTGTTTGGGACAATTCCGCAGAGCCTGGCAGTGATGGTCATGATCATGCGTATTCCGAGTTCGAGTATTCCTGCACTAAACCTCTGCCGGAAGGCGAGAGGAACATCTGTAAGGCCCCCCTGTTCGTTGATGCTGAAGCGGGCAATTTTCGTTTGTCTGCGGAATCTCCCTGCAAAGATACCGGCAGCAATGAGTTTGCCACCGGTGACGTTGATCTGGACGGAAATCCACGCATCTTTGGCGAAGCCGTCGATATGGGGGCATTCGAATTTGTCGTCATGCCAATTCTTGAATACGAGTGGCAAAGCGGCTGGAATGCACTCTATCTGCCCTTTGATCACCTTGATCGGGATACGGGCGCCGCACTGGCAGAAATGCCGGTGTTCAGACTGTCTGTGAACACATACGTCAAGGATAAACCAGTATCGCTGCGTACACCGCTGTGGGTCTTCTGCGCTGATCCCGAATCCGCACCGGTTTTGCGCGGTATTTTGACTCAAGATGAACCAACAAACCCGCTCGATATCCCGGCTGGCCAGTGGACACTGGTCGGTGCGCAACGCGGAACAGAGGAACTGTCGGATGATAAATACGTCGTCTGGGAATGGCGCAATGGACCCGGACGATACAACCGCGCCAGGTCCCTGCAAGCAGGTCATGTCTATTTCATCTACCGATTCAAAGCCCCATGACCCATATTTTGACGCTAAAACGTCCCCTTAGCGTTCTTGGCGGCTTGGCGGCTGGCTCCTCTTCATTGAACCGCTAAGACGCCAAGAACGCCAAGCAATCGGAGAAAACAGCAGACAGGCTGTGAATCGGCACGCAGTTCCACCCGTCAAAGCAGCAAACCTATAGAAAATTTTCGTACTGCTGTCTCCCAACTTCTTGTTTTTTAGTAAAGATTTTTATTTTATCTGCGGATTTACTCAGATCAGTGCAGATTTTTTAGGGCGCAGCTTTCTTATCTTAAGAGCGCATTTTCAAAGAGAGCCCTAAAAAATCTGTGTAATCTGTGTGGATTGAGTGGATTGAGTCTTTCAACTGGGTTGCGAACGATCAGTCCGCCGCCAAGCCTTTTCGTGTGGTTCGTGGTTAAAAAACCTTATTTGGCCGGCGGCAGCAGGATCAAGTCGCCATATTCTTCATAGAGATGGAAATTGACCTGCGACAGTCGAGGAAGTGTAGAATGTTCCTTCATGGGTAGATCAGCGGAATAATTCTGCCGGGCGACCAGCACTGTCCAATTCTGGCCGGGACGGAACGCGTAGCCTTGTCTTTCCAGCATTTCGACTGGAATAGCCATGACCATGCTCCAGCCTTTGTCCTGGTCACTCCAGTCATTCAGGGTACCATCGACTGCTGCCGTCACGCTGATATCCGCCGGATGCTCAGTAACGCTGGGCAGGAAGTGGCGCCCACGACTCGGAAAGAAGAAAACTGTCTTCTTCTGTTTCGGGGTTCCGTACATTTCCCAATAGAAGCTTCGATCACGAGGCTTGAGGAAGACTTCGATTACGTCGCCCAGCCGATAATGATGATCCTGATCCTCGTCACTTTCAGCAACCACATCAGCATCCTCCATCATCACGCCAATATAGAGATTCTTTTCATTCCAGAGAAATTGCACATAGCCAGGATTGCGCAGCTTGTTGCCGACATTTTTCCGCATGGCGCGCGGCCAGCCCCGCATGTCATAGTTGCAAAGATGCAGAGGGTACTTTTTTGCATTCTGCCAGCAATCAGCCGAAAGACTGGCATCCGTGCTCACCTCTTCCGAATAAGCCACCAGCACTGCCCCCTTATTCTGAGCATATACCGCCACACAAGCAAACAATACCAGCAATACCAGAATCTTCTTCATTGTTTTTCCTTTCCCTTTGAAAGTTACCTGACACTAAAATTGTCACGATTGACAGAGAAACAGATAAACTATAATACCATTTTCTCTTTTTATTTTCTCTTTTTAATTTTTGTATCACCCCGTACACCATTTCCACAGCCTTTCCTCATACGCGGAAACAGCTGCTACTTACCAAACAAAAAGAATTTACATGGATATCCAGTTAAATAATTTTCGTGCCTTTTCGTGTATTTCGTGGTTAAAAAAATAACTTGCTGACGCTAGTCCACCCCAAGTCCTTACAGGCATATCGTTGTCCAAAAAGAATTTTTCGGTCAACCGGGTTCGCTGATGCCTTATCAGAAATAAGTTTGTATTGGGAATTGCAGTGTGCTACATTACCGAATGTTTTCAGGAAACTGATTCTAACCAAAAAATCGCCAGTCTCCTGCTTTCTTGAGAATTCAGAAGTGACGATGTTATTTCATATGGCAAAATTGGCAGAACTGCGGTATGCAGACAAATACTCAACCAATGTTATTTCCCGAACTGTTTCAGGAACGCGATATACCGAAACCGGTCAATATTGCATCAATTCCTCAGAGAAGCCCATTTCGGTATCCCGGCGGCAAAACATGGTTCGTTCCAACCTTCAGGAATTGGATTAAAAACTTGCACACGAAGCCGAAAGTCCTCGTTGAACCATTCGCTGGCGGTGGTATCATCAGCTTGACTGCTCTTTTCGAGAAACTTGTTGATCGTGCCGTCATGGTTGAAATCGACGCAGATGTCGCTGCGGTCTGGATGACGGTCGTTAACGGTAATGCCGACTGGTTGGCAAAAAGGATCATCGAGTTTGATCTTACCAAGGAATCTGTGATCAGGGAAATTTCAAAAACTGATGTGGATGAGAAGGAGAGAGCATTTCAAACCATCCTGAAGAACCGAACGTTCCATGGAGGAATTCTTGCAGAGGGCGTTGGCTTCACAAAGTATGGGGAAAATGGAAAGGGTATCCGTTCTCGCTGGTATCCAAAGACACTTGCACGGCGTTTTACTGACTTGAATATGGTTGCCGAACGCATTGACTTCCGGCATGAGGACGGTCTCGAAGTTATCCAGCAATTTTCAGAACAAAAGGATATTGTCTTCTTCATAGACCCACCATATACAGCCGGCGGGAAAAAAGCGGGAAAGAGGCTCTATCGTCATAACAGCCTTGACCATGATCGGTTGTTTTCACTTTGCAGATCAATCAAGGGTAACTTTCTGATGACCTACGATAATTCCGAAGAGGTCAAAGCCATGGCACGGACACACGGATTTCAGATGCGCTTGGTCCCGATGAACAACACCCACCATGCGACAATGGAGGAATTAGTCATAGGCAAGGAACTCTCCTGGATGGACCAGTATCCAGCAGTTCATGAACCTCAGGCAGCACACAAAACCTTGATCAAAACCCACCCAGTCCAAAAATAATTTCAGACTATTTTA
>JAAZKR010000024.1 GCA_012799725.1 Oligosphaeraceae bacterium
CAGTCGCCTTTCGGCTTCAGTCCGCATCGGAAGAAGCTCTGATTATCGGTCAAGAGGAAAAGTCAACTGCTTTTTTTAGGTTTATTCTTCAATGTTTTCGTAGGTATTCTAATATTTTAGTGGCAGTTTTCAGGCCTAAACCCGGCATTTCTGCTGCCAATTCTTCTGCACTTTTTTGACTGATACGTTTGACCGAACCGAATTTTTGCAGCAGTGCCTCTTGTCTTTTGGCACCTATGCCGGGTATATCTGCCAGGATTGAATTGCTGATTTTTTTATTGCGCAGTTCACGGTGATACGTATTAGCGAAGCGATGTGCTTCGTCTCGCAGTGCCTGCAATAGCTTAAGTCCCGGATTTTGGTGGGACAAGCATAGTGGTTGAACAAGGCCGGGCAAATAGATTTGTTCTTGTTTTTCTGCCAGACCGATCAGTGGGGTGGGCGGCATGTCCAGTTCGTTGAAGACCTGCACTGCGGCGGCCAACTGCCCTGCACCGCCGTCAACTACCACCAAGTCCGGCAATTTCAGCTTATTGCGCAGCAGTCCGGCATATCTTCTTCTGAGCACTTCGCGCATAAAAGCGAGGTCGTCAGTTGCTTCGCTATCTCTGATTCGGTAGCGTCGATATTCGCCGGTAGCCGGTCGGCCATTGCGAAAACAAACCATGCTGCCTACTGCCAGCACTCCGGAGATATTAGATATATCAAAGCACTCTATATGCAGAGGCGGCACCTGCATATCCAAGGCCTCTTGCAGGCTTTTCACGCCCTCGCGGTTATCCAGGCTACTACGATTGCTGATGGTCTGATTGACGAAACGCCTGCCAGGCTCGAGCAGGGTCTTGATATTTTCCAGCATGTCACGAAGCCGCGCGGCTTCCTCGAAATCCAGCTTGGCTGCCGCTTCCTGCATCTGTTGTTGTATTTCTTTGGCTAACTCAGCAGCGGCGCTTTCGCCTCTCAATATCTGCATGACTTGTTCTAGCCTGAGGCGATAGTCCTCTACGCTGATCTCACCGGTGCAGGGTGAGCTGCAATCGCGTATTACATGCTCCATGCAGTGCTTCTTAGTTTCAGGTACAGGCTCAGCAACCTGGCAACTGCGTAAATGATACCGAATTTCTAGCATCCTCACGATTTCACGCAGTGCCCGGCTCTGCGGAAAAGGACCGAAGTAAAGACGACCATCATCACGGCGTAGGCGGGCAAACTCAAGACGCGGGAAGTCCTGATTAGGGTCTAAGCAGACATGCAGGTAGCGCTTGTCGTCTCGCCAGACTACATTGTAGCGCGGATGGTATTGCTTGATAAAACGCGCTTCCAGCAGCAGAGCCTCGTTTTCGCTGGCTACCTCAAAAGTCTGATAACTGCAAATGCTATTAATCAAGGCGCGCCGGCGAGCATCACTCTTCTGTAGAGTAGAGGCGGTAAAATAGGAGCGCATGCGATTGCGCAAATTCTTGGCTTTGCCTACATAAATTACTTCGCCGGCCTTATTCCGGAATATATACACACCAGGACTGCGGGAGACATCCTGAGAATGGAATATCGGCCCACGGACTTTATTTGGTGCCGTCGCATCCCGGTTGGACGGCACAGATACCGGCTCGCTGGGGTCAGACATGGCCTAAGTTACTGTCAGCTAGGGTAGACGGAAAAACTGCCCGGCGGCATTGTACTTACGGTGCATGCCTGGCCCGAGCCCTTGAGAGGCTGTATCCCGAGGGAGAAAGCAGCCAGCGGTTTTTGCAGAAACTCTTTGATAGAAACACAACATGCGAGATTGATGGAAAAGCAATTCGCCTGAAAATCACCATGTTGTGGTGTCGCTGTCCGGGCGCTGACTTTGGGTGGTCTTGCCTCGGGTAGCCTTGTCCAAAAAGAATCCTGCCTGCATTTTATCCGCAGACTACGCAGATGAACGCAGATTTCCAGAATTAGGAATCATTATGCATCGCTTACCCGGTACGGCTCATTGAAAACAAGTTGTACCCATGACTGTCACCTCGCCACGTATTGGGTATGATCCAATTAGGTCAGCTTGACTTTTAATTGGTATTAGGTGTCTTCCTCTTCGTCCTCGTCAAGAACGTCCTCGTCCCCATCATCGAGGATGCCCTCATTCTTGTCCTCATCCTCATCGATGTCTTCGCTTTCCGGTTTGTCCCTGTCGCGAAACTGTGCTTCGATGACAGCGAGATTGGCGTCCTCTTCGGCTTTGGCCTGATTGGCGGCGATCTCTTCTTCACTAAGTTCATCGACGATGGTGGCGGTGGCTACTTGATCGTTTTCATACAAGCGCATGACGATAACGCCTAGGCCGGCTCGACCCATCAGGCGTACATCCTGCACGCGCAAGCGCACCGTTTGCCCATTGGCCGAAATCAGGAGGAGTTCCTGCGTAGAATCGGCCGGAATTTGCAGTGCAGCCACCACCGAGTCGCCCTCACGTAATTTGATGCTTCTAACGCCTTTG
Source organism: Oligosphaeraceae bacterium (assembly GCA_012799725.1). Lineage (GTDB taxonomy): Bacteria > Verrucomicrobiota > Lentisphaeria > Oligosphaerales > Oligosphaeraceae > JAAZIY01. The sequence goes on from JAAZKR010000024.1 coordinate 2,477, forward strand.
GCTCCACGTCTGGTGCGTCTATAGCGTCGGTTGCTGTCCAACTCGATGATTTCACCGGATTCGTCTTCAACAACATTGCTGCCCAGTCCTATTGGCACGCGTTTACCCATGCCGTTAGCCGTCACAATCAAGAGTTCGTCGTCAGGGTTAACTATAGTCATGGCGACCAGTTCGGAGACTTGATTGCCATCACTGTCTCTTAGTTCCATGCCGCGTACTCCAATGGAGTTACGTCCGGTACTGCGTATGTCTTTTTCATCGAATCGACAAGCCATGCCATTAGCGGCGGAGAGCAATATTTCATCCTCGCCACTGGTCAGTTGCGCATCAATGAGGTCGTCATTTTCTTCCAATTTAATAGCGATAATACCCGGTTTGCGCAGATGCCTGAAGGCATACAGCTCGGTTTTCTTCACGATGCCATTTTTTGTGGCCATGACCACGTAACCGCCCTGTTCCATGTCCGTCACAGGGATCATGGCACGCACTTTTTCACCTTCTTGCATCTCGAGCAGATTGACCAGTGCCTTGCCTTGGCTGTCTCGGCTTCCCTCAGGAATTTCATAGGCTTTCAGCCAGCGCATTTGTCCTTTGTTGGTGAAGAACATGACGATATCATGTGTGCAGCAGGTAAGCAGCAGTGACACATAGTCTTCGTCTTTGGTGCGCATGCCGCGTACACCCTTGCCGCCACGATGCTGAGCCTCATACTCGCTGGCCGGAACGCGCTTGATATAGCCGGTGGCCGACAGCGGAATGACGCAGATATCGCGGGCGATCAGGTCTTCCGGGTTTATGTCATTCTCGCCAGGTACGATCATGCTGCGCCGGGCATCAGCGTACTTACGCTTGACCTCAAGCAGCTCTTCCTTGACGATATTCATGATTTCCTGCCTGGAGGCCAAGATGGCCTGCAAGCGGGCGATCTCCGCCTTGAGTTTGTCGTATTCAGCTTGCAGCTCGTCAACAGCCAAGTTGGTAAGTTGATAGAGACGCATTTCCAGAATGGCCTTGGTTTGCGCTTCGGAAAGTTCGAAACGCTCCATGAGTCTGGTTGCGGCGCTTTCGCGATTGGCCGCCTCGCGGATGATCTGCACCACCTCGGTGATATTAGCCTGTGCGATAAGCAGACCTGAGACGATATGGGCGCGCTCCTCAGCCTTGCGCAGCTCAAAACGGCAACGTCTGGTGACTACTTCTTCACGGTGGTCTATGTAAGCTTCCAGCAGCTGCTTTAGGTTTAAAGTGCGCGGGCGATTACGATCCACTACCAGGAACTGTGCGCCGCTCACACTTTCCAATTGCGTCATTGCATAGAGCTGGTTGAGTATCACGTTGGCGACATAACCGCGTTTGATTTCTATTTCTATGCGTATGCCGACCCGCGATGAGGAGAGGTCATCAAGAGACGCGATGCCTGCGATGCGTCCGTCATTGGCCAGCTCGGCGATTTTCATCACCATGTTTTCTTTGTTGACAGAATAGGGTATTTCGCTGATAATGATCTTTTCGCGCCCGTTATTCTCCTCGATTTCGGCCTTGCCTCTGAGCCTCACTGAGCCTCTGCCGGTTTCATACAGGGAGATAATGGAGCGCAGGCCCTGAATGGTGCCGCCGGTAGGGAAGTCCGGCCCAGGGATATATTGCATAAGTTCGCGGATGCTGATGCGCGGGTTGTCGATAATCGCAATGGTTCCATCTATAACTTCGCCCAGGTTGTGCGGCGGTATATTGGTGGCCATGCCCACGCCTATGCCCTGTGCACCATTGACCAGCAGGTTAGGAAAGCGTGCCGGCAGTACACTGGGTTCCATGTCCTTCTCATCAAAGGTGGGGCGCATATCCACAGTTTCTTTTTCCAAGTCGGCCAACAGTTCTTCGGCCAGCCTTTCCATGCGGCATTCGGTGTAGCGGTAGGCTGCCGGGGGGTCGCCGTCAATGGAGCCGAAGTTGCCCTGTCCATCAATCAGGGGGTAGCGCATGGAGAAGTCCTGCGCCATGCGCGCCATAGTGTCATAGACGGCACTGTCACCGTGTGGATGGTAGTTGCCGATGACTTCACCGACTACTTTGGCGCACTTGGTATAAGGGCTGCTTTTGACAAAGCCACGCTGACGCATAGCGTAGAGTATGCGCCGGTTGCCGGGCTTAAGCCCGTCGCGCACATCCGGTATGGCACGACCTACGTTAGCACTTACGGAGTATTGCAAGTAAGCCGTATGCATGATGTCTTCAATAGCATAGGGTATGTCATTTTTCGCTATGCTGCGAGAATCAAGCTCGGGTTCCACCGGCAAATTGCTGTTTTCATCACTCATGATAGTCTTTGCTCTTTCTATGCTGATTGGGCAGCCAGTTTACTGCGTGCAAGGCTAAAGCCACAAATTAGTAGTCAAATATCCAGGTCCTTGACCGATTCGGCATAACGTTCTATGTATTCTCGTCTCGGAGCTACTTGTTCTCCCATAAGCAGCACGAACAGGCGTTCGGCGGCCACGGCGTCATCCATAGTGACTTTAATCATTTTGCGCCTTTCCGGGTCCATGGTAGTTTCCCAGAGTTGATCAGGGTTCATTTCACCCAGACCCTTGTAGCGCTGAATATAGAGCCCCTGTTTTCCTATGCCGGTGATGGCCTCATAGAGTTGCTCCAAGCTGTCCAGCTCTCGGCTTTGATCTTTGACACGCATTGTAATGACGGGTTCTTTGCCTCCAAAGATATCTCCACTGCGCAGGCCGAAGCCGGTCAATCTTTCTTCCAGAGCCTTAAAGGCGTTGGCTTCAGGTATTTTAACAATGTCTATGTCGTCATGCGGTTCTTCTTTTCCGTCATCGATTATATAGCCATTTTCATCAAATTGCGGCGGGACTTCTACGGTTTCGCTATCAGTTTCTGCGTCTTGTGCCAGTTCGTTGTTTTCGTCCTGCTCATCATCTTCTTTGTCCTTCAGTCTGGCTTCAGCCTCGCTGACGATGTTTGCCAGCTCCTCTTTGCTGAAAGCAAATTGACTGCTGATCGAACCATCAGCTTCACGTATAACTACTTGCGCCAAGGGGAACTGTCCTTGTTCTTCACGCTGTGCGAAGTAATTTTGCGGTGAGAGGCCGTAGCGTGGCAGGTTGTTTTTGGCTAAACGCAGGAATTCCCTGATGGTTTGCACCAGCTCGCTGACTTGGTCGGGTGCCATATCTGTTTGTCCGGGCAGGCTAAGACCGACATCTTGCAGACCCAGCTTCAGCAGGATGCTGTCAAGCTGATCTTCGTTCTCAACATATTGCTCGTGTTTACGTCGGGTTACTTTGAAGAGTGGCGGCTTGGCGATATAAATATAGCCGGCCTCCAGCAAGGGACGCATCTGACGGTAAAAGAAAGTGAGCAGCAGCGTGCGAATGTGTGAACCGTCTACATCCGCGTCAGTCATAATGACGATACGATGGTATCTGGCCTTGCTGACATCAAATTCTTCTACGCCTATGCCGCAGCCTATGGCGGTGATCAGGGTTCGAATTTCCATATTGTTGAGCATCCGGTCCAAGCGCGCTTTTTCTACGTTGATAAGCTTGCCTCGTATGGGTATGATGGCCTGGTAACGGCTGTTACGCCCCTGTTTGGCCGAACCGCCGGCAGAGTCACCTTCGACGATGAACAGTTCACGCAGCGCCGGATCCTTCTCGGAGCAGTCACTGAGCTTGCCCGGCAGCGGATTGATGCCCAACGGGTTTTTACTTCGGCTGGCCTCGCGTGCCTTACGCGCCGCCTCCCTGGCCCTGGCGGCGCTGTATGACTTCTCGACGATCAGCCTGGCTTCCTTGGGATGCTCCTCAAAATAGGTGTTGAGTGTGGAGTAGACGATGGAGTCCACTATGCCTCTGACTTCGTTATTGCCCAGCTTGGTCTTGGTCTGTCCTTCAAATTGCGGGTCTTTGACCTTGACGCTGATTACTGCGGCCAAGCCTTCGCGCACATCGTTGCCGGTAACTGCGGTTTCATTTTTATAGGCAGGCAGGCTTTTGGCATAGTTATTCAGTGAGCGTGTGATGGCCTGCTGGAACCCGGTCAAGTGGGTGCCGCCCTCTATGGTGTTGATATGATTGGCATAGCTGTATATGGTTTCAGAGTAAGAGTCATTGTACTGCATGGCGATCTCGGCCTCGACATCGTCACGCTCAGTCTTGAAATAGATGACATCATGCAGCGCATTTTTGCCGCGATTAAGATGATTAACGAATTCTTGCAGCCCGCCTTCAAAGCAGAAGAGTTCTTCGCGTGGGTTTTCACCGCGCTGATCGGTCAGGGTAATGCGCACACCGGCGTTGAGAAAGGCGAGTTCACGCAAGCGGTTGGCCAAAATGTCCCATTTGTATTCGGTATTGTCGAAAATTTCCGGGTCAGGCATGAATTTGACCGTGGTGCCGCTGCGTCCGTCGCTAGGCTTGTTGCTCAACTGCTCCACGGTTTCACCGCGCTCGAAACGCATCTGGTACTGCAAACCGTCTCTATAGATAGTCAGGCACAGCCATTTTGACAGCGCGTTTACACAGGAGACACCGACTCCGTGCAGGCCGCCGGAGACCTTATAGGCGTTGTGGTCAAACTTGCCGCCGGCATGCAACATGGTCAAAGCCACTTCGCAGGCCGGTTTTTTCTCTATCGGGTGCATATCAACCGGGATGCCGCGCCCATCATCGCTTACAGTGATGCTGTTGTCAAAGCCAATCTCCACCGAGATGTTGTGGCAGTACCCGGCCATGGCCTCGTCTATGCTGTTGTCTACTACCTCGTAGACCAAGTGGTGCAGCCCGCGCTCGCCAGTGTCGCCTATGTACATGCTGGGGCGCTTGCGTACTGCTTCAAGTCCTTCTAGGACGGTTATCTGACTGGCATTGTAATCTGAGTTGCCGCCATTGGGTGGGGCGACCGGAGTCGTTGCAGGGTTTTGAGACTCCGGTGCGGAGTTGAATTCTGAGTTGGACATCTATGTTCCTTAACTGTATTTGCAGGCTCGTAGCTTGCTAATTCACGTAAAAAAGACAGACTATTTAATATATAGTATGAACCGCTTTTTGCCAGTCGCTTTACGCTTGATTTTGGTTTTTTTCAGGGTTTGTAACGTGGATATTTTTAGGGCGTGGAGACGGGTGGGGAACAATTTTCAGACCCGCCGGGCAACGCTTATAATTCGTCACTGCGCAGTATGGCAGGAATGCCGCTTCGTCACTTGAAAAAGTAAACGCACCTTTGCAGAATTAAATGCACAAAAAGCGTGCGTTTAACTTTTCCAGGTACAAGGAATGCCGCTTTTTGCATTTGTTCTAGACAATGCAAGTACCGGCTATTATATTAACGAATTTACGCCTTTTGATGTTCAACTCACGTCATTTTAGAAAGTCAAACATGAAAAAACTGAAGGTAGGCATTATAGGTTGCGGTCGTATTTCGCGTTTTCACGGCATGCCTGCTGCCGATCAAGAAAATGCACAGCTGGTTGCCTGTTGCGATATAGTCATTGAACGTGCGGAGCAGATGGCTCAGCTTTTCGGCTGCGAGCGCACTTATCAGGACTACGAGCAAATGATTCAAAAGGAGGCTTTGGATGTAGTGCACATCTGTCTGCCGCATTATCTGCACGCTCCGGTAGCTATTCGTGCCATGCAGCTGGGCTGCCATGTACTCACAGAAAAGCCCATGGCGATCAGTTATCAACAGGGCGTGGATATGGTGCAGGCCGCAAAAGAACACAAGCGTAAGCTGGGGGTGATCTTTCAGAACCGCTACAACGCCGGCTCGGTGCTGGTGAAAAGATGCCTGGACAGTGGACAGCTCGGCGAGGTGATTGCCGCCAAATGCTTTGTCACTTGGTGCCGCACTCCAGAGTATTACCAAAGCAGCGATTGGAAAGGTACTTGGGATAAGGAGGGCGGCGGCGCCATCATAGACCAGGCCATACACACCATAGACCTGATGTGCTGGCTGCTGGGATACGATATCGCACATGTGGATTGCTCCATAGCCAATCGTGACCACCAGGGCATAATCGAGGTGGAAGATTGTGCTGATGGCTTGATCGTGTTCAAAAATGGCGTGCGCGCCTCGTTCTGGTGCATGAACTATTACAGCCACGATGCGGCTGTGGAAATAGACTTGGTCTGCGAAAATGGCTATGCCAAGATCAGCGCCGAAGAGGGCAGGGTTGTCTTTCATGATGGGCGTGAAATGCTAGCCAAGCCGAACCCGCAGGAGAGCTTCGACTACGGCGGTGGGCCATCGTATTGGGGCGCAAGCCATCTGAAGCAGATTGATGAATTCTACGCCGCATTGGCAGAGGATTGTGATCCGGAAATCAACGGCGAGCTTATCTTAGACACGGCGCACAAGCTGATCATGAGTCTCTATGACTCCGGCAAAAACAACAAACGCGTGGTTTACTGAGACAATAAGCCTGGACACCGAGATAACGGGTTTGACGTGTGATCAAACAGGAGGTCGGACGGAGTCGGAGCACGTTGTGACCCTTAAGGAGCTGTTATGTTGCGACGGGTGTTGCAGTGAAGCAGTTTTACCATGACATTTTTTACTTGTTTCGACGCCGGGATCGCTGGCGCTTTTTAGCGCTTGTTTTCCTGCTTGTGACAGGCGCCGGCATCGAGTTGCTCTCGCTGGCTAGCATCCCGTTTTTTGTGGCCTTGCTCGGTGAAACGCCGGACAGCAATACCTGGAAACTGCCTTTTCAGCTTTTTAGTTCTCCTGCTGAGGTCGGTTTTTTACATAGGGTAGCGCTTGGTTCTTTGGTGTTTCTGGGTCTGTTTGCTTTCCGCACTCTCTATTTCTACTTCAGCTGCAGCTTGCAGCAGCGCATTTTGAACAATCGTTGTGTGGAATTAGGCTCCAAGCTTTTCGAAGCCTATATGTCCGCACCTTACAGCTTCCTTTTGCAGCGCAACTCTCAGGATCTGGTCAATGCGGTGGTGATAGAAAGCGATCGCGTGGCAAACCGGGTCTTGGGGCCTAGCTTCAATCTGCTGCGTTCACTGCTGGTGCTGCTGACTATTGTGCTGACGCTGCTGTTTTATAATCCCCTTGTTACCTTGGTGGCCTTTGCGCTGCTCATGATTTTTGCCGGCCTTTTCCTATATTTCAATCGACGCAAAGTAGTAAAATACGGAGAACTGGATGCCCGAAATCGCGAGCAAGCGCTAAGCTTGGTTGCCGAAAGCATAGGTGCCTACAAGGAAATAAAGGTGAGCGGTACACAACGCTACTTTCAGCAGCAACTGCATCAAAGCCTGGAGCGCATTGCTGACAGTCGGAGATGGCTAGAGGTCAACCAACAGTTTATGTGGCCCTATCTGGAACTGGTCACGGTCAGTGTCATGGTGGTCGCTACGCTTATGACGGCAAGCTTGCATGCCGAGCAGCTCAATAGCGTCGCTCCGGCTATGGCATTTTTCGCTGCTGCTCTCTTCAGAATGAAGGGCTATGTCACGGATGGTATGCTCAATTTCAGCGTCTTGCGCTATAATTGGGTCTCGGTTAGACTGGTGAGCGCCGATCTGCGCCGTCTGGAAAAAGCCGCCTTGACATTGAGCCGACCTGAGGCTGAGATGCCATTCAAGGACAAGATAGAGGTACAGGGGCTTTGCTTTAGGTATGAGGGCAGCGCTCGCGATGCTTTGCAGAATATCAATCTGAGCATTAGCCGAGGCAGCACAATAGCTCTGGTCGGAGCGACAGGTTCTGGCAAAAGCAGCATGCTGGACCTGCTACTGGGATTCCTACAGCCACAGCAAGGCAAAATACTGGTGGATGGGCGTGATATACACGAAAATCTGCCGGCCTGGCAAAAACAGATAGGACTGGTGCCGCAACAGATATTCCTGCTGGATGCAAGCATCAGGGAAAATGTCGCTTTCGGAGTGCCAAAGGAGCAGCTCGATGAAAGGGCTTTGGATAAGGCGTTGGAAGCCGCCCAGCTGCAAGAGTTCATCGCCGCACTGCCCGATGGAGCGGATAGCCACATAGGGGAAGGCGGCATACGCATTTCCGGAGGACAAAGACAACGTATCGGCATTGCCAGAGCATTGTACAGAAATCCGGCTTTACTGGTCTTTGATGAGGCAACAGCCGCCCTCGACTCGCTGACCGAAGAGGCTCTAACCGCCGCTATGCAAAAATTGCACGGAAAGCATACCTTGATTGTTGTCGCCCATCGACTGAGTACGGTGCAGAACGCAGACCGGCTTTTTTTCTTCAATCAGGGGCAGCTGCTAGCACAGGGAGATTTCAACGAACTGTGCCGAGAATCGACGCAGTTTAGTGAAATGGCAGCCAAATCCATGATGTAAAACCGGCTGCCGATAAAGTTGTGAAATTTGAAGAATGAAAGAGGGGATCGCTCGACAATCATTTCTTTTCGACCGATCCGACTGATCTATTAGCTTTTTTTTTTGCTTGCACTTAACAACAGCAACAACCAAGAGGAGTGATGATGAAGGAAGTGTTCAATTTCAATGCCGGTCCGGCAGCTTTGCCGGCGGCGGTCATGCGGCAGGCGCAGGCCGAGTTTGTTGATTACAAGGGCTGCGGCTACGGCATTATCGAGGAGAGCCATCGCGCACCTCAATTTGACGAGATTATCCAGGCTGCCGAAGCTAACCTGCGCACACTAATGGGAATTTCCGAGGAGTATGACGTGCTTTTCCTGCAAGGCGGTGCCAGCTTGCAGTTTGCCATGATCCCCATGAATATTGCCCTGCCGGGACACAAGATCGGTTTTTGCAACACCGGCGAATGGTCCAGCAAGGCAATGAAAGAGGCGAGTATCCTAGGCGCGGAGATCGAACTGCTCTATGATGGTGCAGCCAATGGCTTTAGCCGCATAGAGGGGATTGAAGCCTGGGAGGTGCCGCAGAACTTGGCCTACTTGCATATTTGCGCCAATAATACCATCTATGGCACGCAGTACAAGCAGTTCCCTAAGACCGGACAGGTGCCGTTGGTCTGTGATATGTCCAGCGATATTATGTCACGCCAGGTGGACGTGAACAAGTTTGGACTGATCTTCGCCGGCGCGCAGAAGAACATAGGACCGGCCGGATTGACCTTGGTCATCATACGCAAAGACCTGCTGCAACGCGTTCCGGAAGGCCTGCCCACCATGTTGCGCTACACCACGCATTGCAAAAGCAAATCCTTGTTCAATACCCCGCCTACTTTCGCTATATATATGCTGCGCCTGATCAGCGATTGGCTAATAGAGCTGGGCGGCATCGAGGCTATGCAGAAGATTAATGATAAAAAGGCGGCGTTGCTTTATGACTATGTCGATGGCTCGGGATACTATCGGGGCACTGCGGACAAGGCCAGCCGTTCAAATATGAACGTCTGCTTTAGATTGCCGAACGAGGAGCTGGAGAAACAATTTGTCAAGGAGGCTAAAGAAGCTGGCTTGATTGGCTTGAAAGGACATCGCGCCGTGGGCGGTTGCCGGGCCAGCATCTATAACGCCGTGCCACAAAAAGGAGTTGAGCGCTTGGTGGAATTCATGCAGCAGTTCGCAGCCAAGAACTGAGCGCTTTGCAGACAACTGACCAAGCTCGCCCGACTTACCTGTTAAGCTCAGGCGAGCTGATCCTTGTTATTCGGATATTATATTGTATTCCGGAACCCGGAGGTGTTTTTTTGGGTCTCAGAAAGCATGGCGGTCTTTCATCCGGTCTGAAGCAATTGTTTTGGAGTTTTTTATGTCATTCAAGAGTTTTGAAGGCTTGTCCGCACTGCACCGCAATACGAACCACGTTATTGTCACCGCACATCGCGGCTTGTCGGGATGCTTTCCGGAAAATACCTTGCTGGCCATGCGCAAGGCGGTGGAATGCGGAGCGGACATTATCGAGTTTGACGTGCGCATGAGTAAAGACGGCGTGCCGGTGATCCTGCATGACGCTACGTTAAACCGTACTTCTGACTTGGAGGGAAAACCGGAAGACCTGGAATTGGCCGTGCTGCGTTGCGGCAACTACTCGTATTATCGTTTTGGGGTGGATGCAGCCTCAGGAAAAAGGCTCAAAGTGCCGGTCTATGAGAGGATGCCCATAGCTACCCTGGAAGAGGTTTTTCAGAAGTTTCGCGGCAAGGTTGGCATGAACATACAGGTTTATGCCAACAACGCCGGCCTGGTGGAAGTCTGTCGGCTTTATAGGGCGTATCAGATGCAGGATCAAGGGTATTTGACCATCGCCAGTCTCGAGGCTTATGAAACCATACGCAAATTTGACAGTAAGATAGAAGTTTGTTTTACGCCGGCTTGGAATCTGCGCGGCAGTCCTGAAGGACTGCGGCAGTGCAAAGAGCTGGGCTGCCGTTTTGTGCAGCCGGTGGTAGATTATAGTGGACCGGACTGCTATCGCCTCTGCCGCGAACTGGGCTTGAGAGCCAATGCTTTCTATGCAGATACCGATGTGGATGTCAAATTGCTGCTGGCCCAAGGTGCAGACGGCGTACTTAGTAATCGACCGGATATAGTTAGAGACACGCTGCAGGAACTGGGCAGAGTCTGAATTGGAAAACAGGACGCTCAAGCCGGTGCCGCGCGCTGTAACAGGGGGAATCCTCATGCCTAAACTTAGCCGAGCGCCCGTATATTTATTTGCTTTTCTCGTTGCCACAACACTGGTTGCACAAGTCAAGGTTGATCACGCCCGCAGCGAATGGATGCAAGGCTATGTAAAGCTGGAAAATGCCGACAAGGCGCTGGCCGAGGATAATCACTTGGCCGCCGTACAGCTCTATCGCGAAGCATTGCTGGTCTTTGAAACAGTCAGGCGCAAGTACCCGCAATGGAACCCCTCACTACTGAATTTCCGAGTCAAGTATTGCCAAGATAAAATTGATCAGATCGAACGCAAGGTGCAAAGCGAAGCCGAGGAAATGTCGCGTGAAAAGCTCTTGAGGCTGATCGCGGATCAGGCGCAAATGCTACATGAAAACAGCGTCAAAATGCAACAGCTGCAAAACTCAGTGAATATCCTTTCTGAGTCTTTGCAAAGAGCCCGGGCCGAGGCCGCCAGAAGCGCTGCCACCGAGGCTGATTTTGATAGTATAAGCCAGGCACGTCAAGATTTGGAAAGCCGTTGTCAGCTGCTGCAGAACAAATTAAGCAAGGCCGAAGAGGATCTGGCTGCTTTGCGTAAGAAAAGTGAGGATCAAACTTTATTAGTGAAATTGCGCCAGGATCATCGCTTGCAGGGCGAGCAACTTAAAGAAGCGCAGCGCCAAATAGAGGTTCTGCAGGGCAATGCCAGAAGCTTGACACAGGACTTACAGCGCAGTCAAGTCGAAAATCAGCGCTTATTGAAATTGACCCGGGACTATGAACAGCGCTTAGGTGCTGCTAATAATCGTGTAAACGAACTGATAGAGCAAGTTAATACTATTCATGCTCAATATAGCGATTTGCAACTGAAAAGCCGTCAGCAAGACATAGAGATGGCGACACATAAAGAACAGCTTCAACGCGCGCAAAGCGGTCAAAAGGAACTAAACGAGGAGGTTGCCCGACTACGCGATTGGCGCGAAAAGTTTCTGGCTTCCCAAACTGCGCAGCAGCAATTAAGGCAACAAGTCTCCGAGTTACAGAACCGTTTGCAGGAAAATTTGGAAAAGCAGCGCTTTGAATCAGCGCAGCGGGAACTCGACAACGAGAATTCCGAGCTGCACAGTCAGCCTGCCATTGGAGCTGAGGAACAAACCGCACAACAGGCGGCTGAAGAGCAGGCAAAGTCGCTACAAGCTGAACTAAGTCGGCATAAATTGGATTTGCAACGCTCGCACGAATATGCCTTGAATCTTGAAAAACAGGTTCAACAACTGCAAGTGGCACATACTGAACTTGCCAAGATAAACCGGCAACTCAAGGATAAGGACGAGCTGATCGGACAGCGTGATCTGGCTTTGCGGGAACAGAGCCGGAAGTTGGCCGACTCTAACAGCGAGTTGCTGGTGAAAAGCCAGGCACTTGAATCTACTCAAGTGGAGCTGCAAAACGTCAGGCGCAAGCTTGCGGAAGCCGAACAGGTTAATGTTCGGTTGGGCTCTGAGTTCAGCCGTATGCAGCGACGTAGCGGAGATCATCGCCAGGAAGTAGAGGAACTGAAAGAAAAAGTACAGCAATTAGACCAGGAGAAGCAGGCGCAGCAAGAAAATGTGAATAAGCTGGAACTGGAACTCAAGACACGTGGTGAATTGAGCGCGAGATTGGAAAGTTCGCTGGCAGAAGCTGAACGCCGGAAAAACGAGCTGGAGAAAGAACTCCTGGCTCAAGAGGAGAAAAATCGTCAGATTCAGGCTAGCCTGACCGAAAGCATAAATCGCTCACAAGCTGCTGCCGGTATGGCCAGTAACTTAGTGGACCTGCAACAGGAATTGCTTCACAAAACCGATGAATTGACCGGTTTGCGGAAAGAGCTGGCCGATTCCTTGGCCAATGTCGAGCTGTTGCGGGAACAACTCAAAAGCCAACAGCAGGGTGCACAGAAACTGCAAGGCGAATCGAGCACAGGAAATGAGACGCTCTGGCTCGCTCGCATGGCCGAGCTGAATCGACGTCTCGAACAGGAGGAAAATAAGCGCAAAGCCCTCGAGATCGCCCTTATTCGAAAAGACAGCGCAAGCCGGGAGCAGAGAGCAGCGGAGCGCAGCACCGAATCAGAGCCATCAACACAGGCCGCCAGCAAGAATGAGGCAGCCGAGCCACAGAAATTATATACCGAAAGAGACATATTGCTGAATGGCTTTTTAAGACAAGCGCTGGATGCCGAAAAAAAACAGAAAATCGAGGCGGCTCAGTGGAACTATCAAAAGGTGCTTGAGCTTGATCCGGCGCATGCGCTGGCCTTAAAGCGCTTGGGGCTGATTGCTGCTAATCACGGCAATGACGCAGACACGATTAAATATTTGCAGCTCGCTTTTCGTTATGATCCTGATGATTCCGACGTCTTGTTGGCTTTGGGCTTCGCAATGCTTAAGCAGAGACAGGTGGAGTGGGCTTTCTCATACTTGGGTAGAGCCTTGGCATTGCAACCGGCAAACCCGGGGCTGGCCAGCCATTTTGCTGCCGCCTTGGTTGACTTGGGCTGGACGCAGGCCGCCGAACAGCAGTTTGCGCGCTGCCTGAAATTACAGCCTAATGATCCGCATGCTGCTTTCAATCTGGCGGTGCTCTGTGCTACTGCACAGCCGCCACGCTTAAAAGAGGCAAAAAAATGGTATGAGATAGCGGTGAATAATGGTGCCGAAAAAGACCCGGGGCTGGAAGCGGCTTTCAATATGGCACAACCCTAATGCTGTTTCCGGAAAAAGGGCTTTTGAACATAGGGCTTTTGAACATAAAGATATACTGAGACAAACGAGGGGCATACGAAAAAACTATGAATTACCCGATCGTTTTAGAAAAACTTTACGAGAATATGGACGAGGCCAGCATAGGTCAGTGGCTGGTCAACGAAGGGCAGCAATTGCGCCAGGGCGAGGCCATGGTGCAGCTTGTCAGTGATAAGATGTCGGCTGAAATAGAGGCACCGGCAGATGGCGTGGTGGCTAAAATTTTCTTCCCTGAAAAATCGGTGCTGCCTTTTGGCGTTACCCTGGCTCTGCTTAGCGACGGCAAAGTTACGGATGCCGATATAAAGGCCATTGAGCATGAGAACCAACACCGCATGCGCAGCAGCCAAGCAGAACTCGATGTAGACCTCACGCTTTTACAGCCGAAAACTGAAACTGCGCCAGCTCACAAAGAGCCTGCCGAAGCTAAAAAGCAGCCTGAATTCAGAGCTGCGCCGGCCGCTCGTATTTACGCCCGGCAACAAGGCGTGGACTTGGCTGAGGTGGCCGCTTTTTGTGGCAAGAATAGCCTGCACCGTAAAGATGTGGAGGAGTATCTGCTGGCACGGAGTGCCAATGATGCAAAAAAAGAATGCGATGCCAATGCCGCACCGGTTAAATCTCATGCTGCTATTGCTTCTTCGGCTCCTCGTCTGGCCTTGCTTAGCGGCGCCAGCGGCGGCATTGGACGGGCCTGCGCTTTGCGACTGGCCGCCGCTGGCTTTGACTTGGCCTTGCAATATAACAGCAATGCGGATGCTTTGACACCCATTGTACAACAATGCGAAAGCCGGGGAAGCAGGGTACATTGCTTCCAAGCAGACCTGTTGCAACCCGGCGCTGCTGCTGAGCTGGTGCAGAAATGCATGGCGGAATTTGCGCGTCTAGATGTCCTGGTCAGCTGTGCAGGAATGCTGTCCGATGCACCGGTAGCCTTCATGAGTGACCAGCAATGGTCTGAGGTCTTGCAGCTTAATCTGAGCGTGCCTTTTGAACTAAGCCGAGCTGTAGCCATGCATATGGCCAGGCAAAAGTGGGGCAGAATCATATATTTCTCTTCGGATGCCGGACGCCTGGGATCGGCTAATCGAGCCAACTATGCCGCCGCTAAGGAGGGATTGCTGGGATTGATGCGCTCGATAGCCAGGGAAATGGCCGGACTGGGCATTACTGCGAATGCGATTTGTCCGGGCTTCATTGACACTGAGATGACTGCCTCAATCGGAGATAAACGCCGGATTGAATTGTGTAAATCAATACCGCTTAGACGTTTCGGCAAAGCTGATGAGGTCGCCAGCCTAGTTGCTTACCTGGTTTCTGAAGAGGCCGGCTATATCACCGGACAGCAATTCAGCGTGGACGGCGGCTTGTTTATGGGATGAATCGGCGTTCTTCCCGGAATAAGTGTCGTACAGTGCAGATCAAGTTTTTTAGAGTTCTTAGCTAGACCCCGTCCAAAAAAGGGGGCAGGCGCATCTTATCCGCAGATTACACAGGTTACACAGATTACACAGATGGACATGGATTTCAGGATTGGGAATCGCCATGATTTTACGGGGATTCCCAGAAAAAAAATCTTACAGAGGCAGGGAGGCAAAGGTGGGATGGCTGGATGTGTACAGCATCGAGTGCTGCTGATTGCAGCTGCGGCGAATCAATGATGGCCTTGTGACCAGCTGGAAATGCCGGGGAGACGAGCGCTTGCGTTATCGACAAGCCTACATCGAAATGCTTTTCCACCCGCCAGCCTATACCTTTTTGGACGCCCTCTAGCTGGTGATCTCAGCTTGCCACCGGTTGACAAATGGGCAGCCGACGCAATCATTGTCCAGAGCCAGGCAGAAGTTCTGATATATTTCCAGCAGGCCTTGTTGATGATAGGCTTTTTTCATGATTTCCTTGCTGCGACTGGGCGGCACTAGAAAGCGATGGCAGGCCTGCTTGAAAAGATGGTTGTCTTGGCTGCGAGGTATTTCCAGCCAAGTTTGCAAGGCTAAATCAGCTCGATTTGCCTCGATGCTGTCATCGTTGGCTGCCCAGGCCGCCGCCAGGGGCAAGAGCACATTCATGGCTATGTCAATACGCCTTGCCCGACCTAGCAGCGCTGAGGCCGGGCGCAGCCGAATGCTGAAATCCATGCTGCCGCGCCATAGTTCATCAGCCTCGGCAAAAGTAGAGATTTTTTGCCAAAGCTGTTTGCTGCTCGTTGCTTGACACAGGTTTTCTTTTAGCCATTCATCCGGTGCATAGTTTACTTGCTCAAGCCAGAGTATGCCGGCTTGCAGGCGGCGATGCACACTGTTACAGGGGCGTCCGGAATCTCGTCGCCAGTTCAGCCCGAGCTTCAGTAATCCGCTTTGCCACCAATAGTACCAATGGCGCTCAAGTGTCTCTCGAAAACCTGGCAGTACTTTTTCCTTGGTTGGATCCGGCAAGAGGCCGGCCATGCCGAACAGAATAGCGCGGCGTTGTTCGGGCAGTGGATAGCTCTTCAAGCGCACCAAGCTTGTCTTGCTGGCCAGTTCTCGAAACGCCTGGCGATTGTTGGCATATCCCAAGGCGGCAAAGAACTCTTCATACAAACATTGGGCGACGCCTAGCTTGAGGCATTTCTGTCGTAGTTGCCGGCCTTTGTTGTTGAATCTGGCCAAGGCTGCGCTTTTCAATACCCTTGCCACCCGTTGATTGTCCAGCAAAGCCCATTGTAAGGCGCAGCTGCCGGGTGGTATCTGTCTGGAGTAGGGGTAAAAAGCTTCTTCAACATCGCTGAGTAGCCGTTGCCAGGAAGGTAGCAGGTGCTTGCATAGTTCAAAAGTTTTGAAATGGCGTGGGATTTGTTCTTTAGTTAGGTCGTTTTGCCAAACCACGTGCAGAATCACTTTTTCATAGGCCGGATCCTCATGGTGTTTGTGCTTAAACCAATCCGAAGAGTGCAAGTGCACTTCAACATCACCGCGCTGAAGCTGCGTATCGAAGAGCAGTGAGGCCTGCTTGAAGTCCGGCCCAGCTGCATTGTTCCAACTGCCGCCAGTAACGATGCGCAGTAAACTGCCGTCTAAACAATGAAGTTTGTCAACCAGTAATTTTTCATTCCAGACTATCTGTAAAAAACGTTCGCTGAATTGACATTGGCTCATTGAGCCAATACATTTCGTCTTGGGCGCAAATGCGAGGCCAGATGAAGAAAATTCCGCCATTTTTCACAGCTCCTAAATGAAATTCAGTCCGCTTTCTCTCTGCTCCCAGTCATAAGATGTCCATGATTATGCGTTTTTCCATTTTGGTCATAATGATTTTTGCTTATCTAGGAATTCCCGGTTTCCTTTTTGCCTCGGATATTTCTTCCAAGCCAGCGGTTTCTGCGGTTCGCATCAGTCCTACGGTAAAAGCGGTCAACCGTGCTTTGCCTTGGGTAGTCAACATAGGTACTCAAGAGCTGACTCGGGTGAAAGACCCTTTCGATCTATTTTTTAATCAGTTTTTCAATCCATATTATCAGCGTCAGGAGCCGGTGTCGAAATTCTACCCGTTAGGCAGCGGCGTTATTGTTGACGCAGCCGGCCTGGTTCTGACCAATTACCACGTGGTGCAACGAGCCGGCAGCATAGAAATACGGCTTTTGAACGGCAAGTCTTATCCGGCATTGCTGGTCGGCTATGATCAACCCAATGATCTTTGTTTGCTCAGAATGAAAGGTGAGTTTCTTGACTCAGAGGCTCTTACCGCAGCCAGCTTCGCTAACTCGGACGATCTCCTGTTGGGGGAGACGGTTATCAGCATAGGCAATCCTTTTGGTCTGGAGCATAGCGTCTCCTCCGGAGTGCTAAGTGCTTTTAACCGCAGTCTCAGCGAAGGCAATATGTCTTTTTCCGATATTATCCAAACCGATGCAGCCATTAATCCGGGCAATAGTGGTGGTCCCTTAGTGAATCTGGACGGCGACCTGATCGGCATTAATCTGGCAATACAGCAGGATGCCCAAGGCATAGGCTTTGCTATCCCGCTGGCTCGCATAGAAATGTTTTTAAGCTATTGGCTTAGGCCGGAACATTTCAGCAACTGTTATCTGGGGCTGCAAACCGACGGCGTGCTGAGCGCAGGAAAAAACGGGGGGCTTTGCTTGCCTGAACTGTTGCCGGAAAGCCCAATGACAAAGGCCGGCTTGTTGGCCGGTGACGAGGTCGTCACCTTGAACGGCAGCAAGGTGGCACGCAGGCTGGATTTTGCGCGGCAGTTCTGGGCCATCCAGGCGAATCAAGTCGTAGAATTCGGCTTGGCCAGTGGGCGTCAAGCGAAGGTGCGGGCGCTGCCCATGCCCGGAGATATGCTTATACGCACCAGATTGGGCGTGAGTGTGCAGAAGCTTACGCCGTCACTGTGCCGGGTCATGGGATTTGCCGAAAACATAAGTGGCTTGGTGATCAGTGAGCTGTTGCAGCAGGAAAGATTCTCAATGCAAAGAAATCTGTGGCGGGATATTATCAAGCGTGGAGATGTTATCCTGGAGTTTGCCGGCAAGAAGCTGTCTGATACTGATAGCTTGGTAAGCCTGCTCGAACAGTCATACAGCGGACAAACATATCGCATGATTGTCATCAGCATCAATCATGAACGACGCACATATCAACCGCTGGCCGTAGATGTGACACTGAATTGAAAAAACTAATGATTTCCAAGTTTTAGTAAAGTTTGAAGCATGAAAAAAATCGATCTTATTATTTTGTTTTTTATTTTTCTCATTGTCTTGGCCGCTGTGGCTTTGTTTACGCCTTTGTTGGCCGAGCAAAGTCGTTTGCAGGATGAGGTCACCAGACTGACTGCGGAGCAGCAACGAGTGAAGCGGGAATTGACCATTCTGCAAAATGAAATAGATGCTTTGAGTCGAGGAGAGGCCAAGGCGGTCATGCGGGTGGCCAGGGAGAAATTCAACTATTGCCGTGAGGGCGAAGAAATTTATCAGCTTGAATATGTTGTTCCCGAGACGCAATAAAGGCTGTCTTGTGGTAATGCCTCAGTCTTCTGTAGTGCTGACTTAGTTGCCTGGCGTCGCCGGTGTGATTACAAAGCGTTAAATGAAGAGTGTTGGCTCCATAGGTTCCATGTATTGCCACGTTAAACCAACGCTACAGAAGACTGACAGCGTATGGTGAACCTGAATAGTTCTTCACTCACTGTTTCAGAGGAGTCCGTGCCATGGTCAAACAATTACAGTTACCTTTAAGTGAAGAGCAGGTGCGTTCTTTACAGCTTGGTGATCAAGTGGAGCTTAGCGGACGTATCTATACTGCCAGAGATGCTGTGCACAAGCATTTAAGCGAGGCTAACCAAGAGCAGATAATGCAGGCGCCTGACTTAAGAAATGCCGTATTTTATCATTGCGGCCCGGTAATCATAGAAGAGCAGGGCGCTTGGAAAGTTACTGCTGCCGGGCCTACTACCTCCATGCGGGAAGAACCGTATATGGCCGGACTCATCGAAAAATTTTCACTCCGAGCAGTTATCGGCAAGGGTGGGATGGGAGCCAAAACGGCAGCGGCTTGCAAACGCTTTGGTTGTGTTTATCTGCACGCAGTAGGCGGAGCTGCTCAAGTATTGGCAGATGCAGTGAAAAATATACCAACGGTGCATTATCTCGAGGAATTCGGTTTCCCGGAGGCGTTGTGGTGCTTCGAAGTTGAACGTTTCCCTGCCGTAGTCAGTATGGATGCACAGGGCAACAGCTTGCATGAGCAAGTACTGCAAGCCTCGTTGCAGCAGAAAAAAGCCCTGTGTCCATAGTGGTTGTACCGGTTACTTCATTTCAGAACGGCACACCTGGAGCTCAGAGCTAGGCATAGGAGAGGGCAGCGCTCGTCTTACTGACTGCCAATATCTTTCAGTGAAGCGAAGTCGAATATAACTCTGGTTTTCCAGTCTTCGCCATCCAGGCGCATTTCCTTAACGAACCATAGTCCGTTCTGATGTTTTTTTGCGCCTTTCATCTCCAGGCTGCGCCAGAGGGTGTGCCCATCTTCCTTGAACCATTTGGCCAATAGCGGGAAGCCATATTCGGCGTCAAACCAGACCTCTACTTGGCTTTTATTGCCGGGATGCGCCAATCGCATAACTCTGCAAGTGCGTGAACGATTCTTTTGCGCAGGCAGTTCCTCGATAAAGTCCCAATATATAAACGAAAAGCTCAGGTCTTCGGGTTCCAGGCCAAAGTCGAACAGTCCGGGCTTAGTTTCCGGCTCCGGCAGGTTAAGCTTGCAGTTTACCGGCTCGCCTACCGGATGATGCTGCTCAAAACCATAGATGCTTTTGTCGTTTAGCGTTATCTGTGCATGTAAGGAACTGCTGCTGAAACTGACACGCAGACGCAATTCGCCGTTGAGGCGAGATTGCCCGGTACGCTGATGCGTGATGCGCCCAGTAATCTCACCCCAGACATCCTGGGCTAGGGGACGTCGTATCTCGGCCAAAAACTCCTCTGCGCTTAACTCATTAGCGGCCAGTGTACAAGGCAGGCTCAGGCACAAGGCCAGCAAGATAGCGCGCAAGATATTGGTTCCGGCAATTCTCATGGTTGCTCCTCTATGTCCTGCGGAAAGTATTCCATATCTGAAGTTATCAATATTTGGTCAAAGGCGATGCCGTCTTCACGGTTCAGTACTCTGATTTGGTGCTTGCCGGCTTCCAGCTCGTAGACTCTTGGCGATTCCAGCCAATGCCAAGTATGATATGTACCATCGTTGCCTATGGTGATGGAACGCGGTTCATCATCGATTTGCAGATTGACGGTATTGCCACAGGCCCCATCCCACCAAGTGCGCAGCCAAATCTTGCATCTTTGCGCCTTGGGCAGTTCGATCTCAAAGAGCGCGCCGCCATGTTCCATGGCCGGTTCTTTGCCTTCGGGGGGCACACCCTTGCCATCGGGAATGCGCAATGAGAGCTTGTCAGCAGCCTGCGAATCCTGATGCTTTTCAAAGGGCGGTGTGAATTCTTTCACTTGACTGGCATTGACAACCAGAAAGAAATCACTGTCATGGCTGACAAAGTTGCTTGCGACATGAGTTGCCGCTGCACGCCGTACCCCTGAGCTGCCACTAAGCGAAGCATTTTGCAGTGGGTCCGCAACCGCCTTGCGCATCAACAAGGGAAGCAGTAACAAACCTAGCAATATGCCGCCGATAATGATCCCTTTAGTGTCGAGTTCGTTTAGCTTGCAGCGAAGTTCTTTGCCATGAGGAATGATGGCCGAGCATACGACGGCTGTGAGTAGCCAGCAGAGACCGCCGATCATAGGGTTACTGATAAAAAAGCCGGCAAAGAGCACAAACAGGGCACTTGCTGCGCCTAATTGCTGAGAAGCGGGCGAGCTTTCTTGCTGATAATATTTGCACAGAGCCAGCGTCATAGCGCCCAGCATCGCCAGAGCCAGGAAAAAGGTAAGCGGGAAGCCCACGGTGCTCGCCAATATCCCCCAGCCGGCTTGGGTGTCGCTGTCTATATCATTATAGCTGGGATTAGGTAGCTCGCCATAGCAGCGCCCTATGTTGGCCTGGTAGCGTCCTGCACCCACGCCACAGCAGGGGCGCAGTGAGGCCATGCGCAGAGCTGCCAGAAAATCCAAATGGCAGGTTTTCAATTCGCCGGCATAAGCCCCACTTTTGCAAGGTGTCAAAGTGCCCAATACGGTGTCACGCTGTGTGTTTTCTTGCCCCATGGTTAGTGAAAACAATACCAGCAGGATGGCTAGCAGATTCAATAAAAGTGCTCTTTTATGCAGGAACATGGAGGCAATTAGCAATGCGACCATGCAAAGTACCAGCATCATACCGTGTGGAATGAAACAAAGCAGCAGCACGGTAGCTAACAGGACTAACAAGCAGCGCAAAAGCCCGGGATTGCGACCAAGCCATTGCGGCTGCAACCAGGTCAAAGAAACCGCAAAATAGAAACTCAGCGCCATGCGGCTGCGGAAAAATCCGGTCAATGCCTTGCCGAAACCAAGAGGCAGTGCCAGGACATCTGCCGGAGCTTGGATAGAACCATAGCCGTATATATTGGTCTGTGCTATGGCTAACAGCAAGTTGCTGAAAAGTCCCAAGCTGAAGAGCAGAGCCACTGCGAAGGGGGAACGACGCAAAAAATAGCTTAAAACAAGAAAACCGCAAAAATATCGCTGATAGAGCTTGGCCGTCTCAAATGCGCCATTCATGCCAGAAGCAGCGAAAAAATTCACCAATGGAAATAGCGCTAGCAAGAAAAATCCGGTTAGCGGATAAAAAATTTTCTCTTCTTTGCGCCAACTGCACCAAAGTACAGCCAAAAACGTCAAGGTCACAGTCAGGTCGGACAGAGCCAGCCTGCCATTGCTGAATGGCAGCTTGATTTGTGAAGACATGCTTAACAGCGTGATTGCAAATAGCGCCCATAACCAAAGCGGTAAAGGCAAAAACTCGGCTTGGGTGACGTCACCTTTGACATTCAACCAGGCTTGAACCCGGTTTGTCAACTTGCTGATAATTGATTCAGCAGCAGGCTGCGGATCGGATTGCAACGAATTTTCCGCGTCAGTAGCTGCCGGGTAAATATTATCTTCATTTGGCATGATAAATTCCTCAAATTCAAAGCCGACTCAACCGGTGTTTTATTACAGCTTCTTGAAAGGCCCTCGCGTTGGAAATACTGTGATTGTTTGCCTTTCGGTGCGACAAATAACCCTAATATAAACGTATAGCGGCCGGATTTATTTAATCATACTCAAAAGTTAAGCCCTAAAGATGAAAAATACAATGACATTTTACAGCCGTCCCATAGATTTCAGAGCGCGGTTCCCAAAAATAGCTAGCTGGCGTCCCAAAGTATTCAGGCAGCATTTTATCCGCAGGTTACACAGATGTGCGCAGATTTTCAGGACAAGGCTTCGAGTGGCGGCTCTATTTAAGAGGTTGCGCTGAAGACCTTGACTTGGTCAACAGTTAGATGAAGAAAAAATAACGCTCGTTTTTTTGAACCTGAGCTTCAGTTGTCTGATCTTGCCTGCAGCCTCTATATCGAGCAGGGGAAAATCAAAAAATCGAAAATGGTTTTTTGAAAAAAGGGGTTTGCCCAAGCGTGAAATCCGGCCAAATATGCCGTTTTTTGCTGCCTATGGGATGAATGTGATGACATTTTTGTCATTTGTCATGGCTGATGGGAAAATATGCTTGTTGCCCTTCAGATGTCAGGCTTGTTCAAAGAGGATGATGAAACGCTTATTGCCACACAACTATTTACCGGAAAGTGGATGATGAGGCAGTTAACTACAGCTGACCCGTTTCAGTGGTGTCAACTTTTCGGTTTTCCAGGTCAGAAAAGAGTTGGCGGATATCTTTTATGGTTCCCCAGACAAACCAGACGGTTGTCACCAAACCGAGGAATATCGGGATAATGATTTGTACGATGAGGAAATAGTTCCCCCAAGCGGTTTGAGACCAGGGAGAGATGTATTTCGTATAAATGAAGACACCTAGGAAGATGATCAGGAATTTATAGATGATGACATAGGTAAACACAGAGTAAGCGATGATTTTGTCCCCTCTGGTATATTCCGAGTCGATGCCGAGCATGTTTTTCTGGATAAAAGTCCAGATGCGCCTGAAAATGCCAGGTTTGCCAGAAGTAATGTTTTCCGGAGCCGCAAGCGACGCGGGGCTTTCCTTCTCATCGGCATATTTGCCGCGGTGGAGCAATTTGTCAAGGTTATATGGCTTATAGGTTAGAAAAGATCCGATGGTATAGGTCAGGATGGAGATGAGCATGGCGAAGAAGAAAATCTCGTAGGAGTTAATGGGAAAGCGGACAGCATTCATTTCCCATTGGATATAGGGGTGGAAAGGCTTGCTGAGAGTTGTAAAGGCAGTGCCAACCTTATCGATCAATTGATGCTTTTCCAGCCAAGGATAAATCGTACTGGCCCAGCGGAACTGGCAAATCATTCCAAGCAGTGTGCTTCCGGAACCAAAAACGATGGCGCACCAGGCGCCGGTCAGGTTGCCGAAGCGGGTATAAAGCCCGCCGACCATGATGGGACCCGCCGCACCCAGCCAGACGGCGCTCATGATAGTCGTGAACATGATGATGTAGTCCATCTGGGAAAAGAACATCGAGACAACGAAGAAGAAAACACCTACCAAAATTGTCCAGATGCGCAGGAGGAGGATGTGCTTTTCAGGCGTGGGACGGGTTTTGCAGTATGGGAGAACTATGTCCTGTACAATACTTCCGACTGCATTGAAGATACGTGTGTCATCTGTAGAGATGAGCAGCATGACTGCCAAGAGACAGAAGAGACCCTGCAAACCTATAGGGAACATATTCTTGAGGCAGACCGGCATCATCATCTGTTGGAATTTGGAGCGGTATTGCTGGAAGGCGCTGCGCCCAGAAGGAGTTTGCCCAAGTTCACTGTAGACGACATCAAAATAATGCTTGTCCAGATTGTCACAAACAACAATAGAACCATCCTCGGGATTTTCGGTGACAATTGCGCCATCGGCTTTTCGTACCAGGATTTCCTGGTGTCTGATGGCTCCGTCCTGGTAGGTGTCGTTTGGAATTTGCGCAATGGGGCGGGCTGAATGCGTCAAACCAGGCGCAATATCTTGCATTTCGTCAATCTTCTGCTGAATAGTCTGGTGTTTGTCTTGGTCAATGAGTCCATCTCCGTGCAGTTCATCCATGATTTTTGTGGTCAATTCGCGCCGGATCTCATTATTGGAGCACTTGAATACATTGTTTCGGTTAGCGAAATTTCCGCTGGTCATGAATACATAGACCATAAGGGCGATGAGGAGAATGATCATATTTGCGAAAGTTGCCCGCCAAGCACCAAGGATGCCCGCCATTTTCTGTTCGTGAGGGGTGCGCCCAGAATTTGTGGTATCATTGCCGAACCAGGAAGCGCGGTTGATGACGCCGGAGGTCAGTTCGGCAGTAATCATGAAGATATTGAAGTCTCGGAATGCTCTGATCTGGTGCGGGTCTACGAAACTTTGCTGGGGGGCGCGGTTAATTAATACAGGCAGCACATCGATGTCCCAGCTGAATTTCAGCAGAATGAATCCTGCGAGAATGATGAAGATGGGATAGGTAAGCAGTCCCTGGAAACAATCGGTAATCAGAAGAGAGATGCGCCCGCTGGGCCAGATGAGCAGAATAGCCAGAGTCAGGCAGAGAACGACGACGATGCCATAGCATGGCAGAGAGATACCGAAGAAAGTGAAACGATGGGGAAGTCCGAGGTAGTAGATGAAGAATCTAGCCGCTATGGCTGGGCCGATGGCATTTGTGACTGATTCGGCGGTAGTGCTGATGACGGCAGTGACAACCCTGAAGAATTTGCTGCCATAGCGCAGCTCTATAAATTGTCCACGTGAAAGGCATCGGGTCTGACGCCAGCGGTAGTTGCAATATCCCGTCAAGCTCATGGCAATGCCTACAGGAATGCCAATGGAGTTCCAGAAGGCGACACCGAAACCGCATTGGTAGTTCTGCTCAGACAGCGCCACCAGGGTGATGATGGACAATCCGCTGGCCAAATCAGCAACAGAAATGGCATAGCGTCCGGCTATGCGCCCCGCCGCCAGAAAATCGACAGCATCGTGGATATAGCGCTGAGTATAGAATGCAGCCCCTACAATGGCCAATAGCGGAACGATGAGAATTAACCAGTCTAATAGCGCCATGAAACTACCTCGTCATGAGTGAATGATAAACATCGTCGCATTCAATATAGCGGAAAGAAAGTTCCGGAAAGTCTTCCGGAAGCAATTCTGCAAGCAGACGCATGCCGGAACGTTCGGAAGCGCAATGTCCCAGAACCAGGATTGCCTTTTTACTCCCCTGATAGGCCATTTCCCGCACCAGTTCGGCTTCGCCGTATTCACAGATTTCACCGGTAATGACAACATCGGTGTCATCCTGATTCAAAATGTCGTAAATATGTCCTGGGGTTCCACAGGCAAATGCGAGATTTTGGACAGCGGCATCTATTGCACCGGCGATTCGAATATGAGGAGCAGGAAGCGACATCTTTATTATCGAGGCAATATCGCGGACTGTCATCGCTGCGTGCAGCTGAAAGCTTGTGATGCCCCAATAGGGCTTGCCGATAATTTTCCCCTTGAGCCCCAAAAAGCGAATTGTTCCCTCGCCAATCAGATCCAATGGCATGAAATGTGGATGGTCGTGATAACGAAAATAAGCAAGGCCGCTATCTTCTAAAAATTGTTTTTTTGCTAGATAGACGGTGTGAGTAGGTTTTTCCTGGTCATTGCCTAGCGCTGCCTCGTGGCCGACAAGCAATTCTGCTCCCCATTGCACGGCCTTATGCATCACTTCCAGGGTCGGGAACATCGTGATGGCGACTTTGTGGAGGATGCGGTTTTCATCCCCCGAATAGAGTTTATCTACTGTCCAGTCCCGAAGTATGTTCGCATTTCGAAAGGTATGCAGCTTGGCTAGGAAATCCTTGATGGTCATCATGACTGCACGCATTGAGATTATTTGTTTTTCTTCCACAGGACTGCTGTGCTGTGAGCCCCCAGAACGAGGCGTGCATCGGATACAGTGTTGCCATTGCTGACGTAAAGTAGTTGGAAGCCTTCCGAGATCAGCAATTCCTGTTCGGTTTCAGTCTGGTTGAATACAAAGCGATAGCAGTCAGTCTCCGAAATGCGTTCTTGAATCCAGAAAGGAGATTCACTGATGGGGAGTCCTGCCGCAGAAAACGCCTGGCGGTATATTTCAGGAATGGCTTTCATGGTGCAGCGTTTGCCAATGGCCATAGAGACCGACCCGCCACAGGTGTAAACCACACCTTTACCAACATGATTCAGTACGGCCGCAGTCTTGCCATCTTCCCACCGTGCAATGGCTTCGCCGCCGCAGACTTGAAGTTCTGTTTTGCAGAACACTGCTTCATCCTGCTGGCGATTGGCAAAAGTAAGCATGGCACTCCTGTCACTTTTTAGTGCCAGGCGGTGTTTTTCCTTGCAGCCAGTCAGACTTTCCAAGCCGTATGCAGGTCGCTTCAAGGTAACCCATGTACGCTCATCTCGACAGGCAAAGGGATATTCCACAAGCAGCGTGCCACCTTTTTCAACATAATCACGAAGCGCAGGAATGGCTTCCGGACGTACGAACTCCCAGCAACTCGCCACTACCAGCTGGTAATCGCTTAAATCCTGTTCTGGCGTCACAAAATCTACGGCATAGCCGCATTGACGCAGGATAAATGCACTTCCGGCTGTACTGAATTTATAGCTGTAGTTGCAGTTTTCCTGGATGTCCCAGATTCTGTCTAAGCGGCTGTTCATATCCTGAATTCTCATCAGCAAATCTGTGGCGCAGTCAAAAAGAACAGCAACCTTACGCGGTGTTGGCGAGGTTTTTGCAAAGTCTGCACCCCAGGATTTCAGCAGGGAGGCGACTTTGTCGCAGCGTTCACTGCGAGGAGTGGCACTGCCGTCCATTTCACGCATGCCCCATCCGTTGGATTCTTCTCCGATGCGTTCGGAACGGTACTGCCAGAAGGTCAATCCACGGCAACCGGAAGCCAGAGCCATCCAGAGAACTTGCTCAACATATTCCGGGTCGGCTTCTTCGTGCCAGCACGAATAGTTGGTGTAGAATTCCTGGCACCAGTAATTGCTGTCAACCCTATACATCCAAGCACCTAATGCCAAAGGTTTATGGCGTTCCAGGATGTTTTTGGGCAGTAGTTCGACCGAGAATGAGCAGCCGTACCAGTCGACTTTCTGACAGTTCAGGAAATCATTGCTGGTATCGCAGGCGGGATCCTGGGTATAGCTACATTGCCCGACATGACACATTACAAATTTTCCCGGTGCGCCGCGGCGCAATCCCGCTGTAGAATACTCGATATGGCTTGCTACTGACTCGCTTGCCCATTGCCGCCAAAGATATAGTTCCGTATAATCTGAATGTGACTGGGGCGGGAAAATAGTATCAAAACTTGTCCAGGCCTTGCCGTAGGCCTTGTTGAGTTTTTCGACGGTGTCGAATTTCCCGCGGAGATAATCCCGGTAACTTCTGACGGAATGCTCGCACTGGCATTGTCCCAACGGACGGCTCCTTGGTTCATTCCAGGAATTGAAGAACCATAATGCAGGGTGATCTTTGAACTGTCGCGCCAGTTTCTCGGTAAACTTTTCCGCAGCCTTGGCAACAGCAGGATTGTCAAAACAGGGCCACCATCCACCGACATAGAACGCGGCATGTGCAATCGGCGGAAGTGGATTGCCACCAAAGCCGATACGGCTACCGCCCAATTCGGTGAAAACCCAGTCCGGTGCATTTTCCAGCTGAGGCTTGATGATCACACGCAGATGGTATTTATGCGCCATATCACACAGACGCTTGAGCTCTGAGAAATCATAAACACCGCGAATTCGCTCATGGCATCGCCATTGCGGACGGAATTGAACATGGGTATATCCAGTGGCGGCAATTTCTTTCAAATCGCCTTCCCATTCAGATTCCAACGGAGTCGGCGCACGGTGATATTGGGTGCCGAACGGGAAGAATTGCTGAAACTGATTTTCCATAATCGTGTGTTTTGTGGAGGATTATTGGGTTGATTCAACGATAGGTTCCTATGAAGGAAGCCCATATTGGAAGGTGCATTTCTGCGGGTGGGTGCTTCTTCTCGGTGCGGATATCCAACAGTTCCGATGCCCCCTTGACTTTCAGGGTGACCGCCTGCTTGCTCATATTTGCAATATAGAGATACGCCTTGCCATCATCGCTGCGGCATGCGACCCATTCCACGCCATAGACAGAGGCGCCATTGCTATCCACGACTTCGATGTCGTCCGCCAGACCATAGTCCTTTGCCAGAGAACGCAGCTGCTTGGATAATTCGGGCAGATCCCTGGAAAGTGCAAGGTTCTTGCCGCCGATTTTTTCTGAAGCCATTCGGGCATTGTCCGATCCGAAGCAGGTGTCAAAAAGCAATTTACCGCCTTCGGTTGCATATTTTTTCAAGGCTGCCTCGGTTTCCGGAAGAGGCATTGGGCAATCCGACACTAACAGCAGCGGCAGATTGGCAGCAGTGACGCTGCCTTCTATCAGCTGCCGTTCATCGACAACACGAAGCGGCGAGCCTGCAAACATTGCAGCCTCGCTAATACGCAATAGGGCGGTATTGTTGCGGTCACCATCCAGATAACGTGAATGGCGGCTGTAAAGCACACCGATGCGACGTGGCCGGTTGGCCAGGGCAAGATAGGCCTTGCTATGCATGCGTAGGGACGCAGTGGTCAGTCCGCCCTGAAGCATCAGATGCGGCTGGCTGGTCATATCCAGAGCCTGATTGATGCCAGGACAGGCAACCCAAAAGGCACCGGCGCGTAGTCCATGAATGAAATTCTGCCTCATTACCATGTCCAGGCAGGCAGGTGGTGTGACCGGCGGGTCGCAGCGGATGATATGCCATTCGCTGTCGAAGATCCATTTGCCGGGTTCGTAACTGCGCAGCAGCTCAAAATAGGGAGTCTGGTACTGGGCGACATCTGAAGAGAGGCGATCAGCACGGTCATGGGAGTTGTCTGCCCAAGAATCGGTGCCGATAATTGGAGTCAAGGCGGCTAGCGCTTTGCGGTCAATGCCATCCGCATAGTCGTAGAAATTCCGGTTAGCACTGGCAAATGGCATCCATGGCATGCCGAACTCGTAAGGAAGATGCTTGATGTGTGTTGGAATGCCGGGAGCGTATTTCACGCAGAGATCATGCATCATGGTAAAAAACTCAGTGCCGACTTCCTGATTGCAGAGCACCCAATCCCAGAAACGGACGGCATTGTTTCGATCCATGGCAATGTCACGGGTCATGAATATTCTATCAAAGGATTCAAATCGGGTTTTCCAGGCAGCATTCACTTTGTCAATGGTGACATATTTTTTCTGGAGGAACTGGCGAAAGCGCTGTTGCATGGCTGGGGTATAATCCTCAAAGCATACTTCATTGGCCAAGTCAATGGCAGCTAAGGCCGGACTTTGGGAGACGATCGGCAGAAGCTGACTTAAAAACTCCCGACACATTTCGAGGTAATCAGGTGCCAGAATGGAAGCCTTTAGAAAGCCATGACCGGCCTGACGGCCTTTCCACTGTTGCTCATGCAATGCAATGCCTTCTTCTTCGCCTTCCATCCCCATGCCAATAAAGGTTCCTTCCCATTCCGGATGATTGCGCAGAATATGGGGCGGTGTATAGGGTGCTACCATCAGGTCGAAACGGATGCCGTGGTTTTCATATTCTTCCAGATGCGGCATTGTCCGGCGACGCAGCATGCCATCGTCAAAAATACCATTTTCTCGACGCATAACCGAATCAGGCCAGACATGGGCCGACACCAGGTTGTAGCCCATGGCCTTCAATTCGGGGGCAAGGCTTCCCAGCCCCCAGCCGCAGACTCCTCCATAAAAATCAGTGTCGTCCTCCCCCAGCATAGGTGTTGAATAGTTAGAGGGAACACGCCAGGCGCGTAGCCCGGTGCCTGTCTTTAATTCTTCCATCAGCGCTTCGGCATCCTTGAGAAACAACTCCATGTTGCGTTCATTCTTTTTCTCCTGACGATACCACAACCCGTCCACCGCCAGCCGTCCTGCCGCCCATTGTGCCGCGCATTCCTGGACTGCATTGTCTTCGGGAATGGCCTGCATGGATTGAGGGCCATAGAAAAAGTCGTTCAATTTCTGTATGCGTTCTGCATAATCCTGGTTGCCGGGAAACGGCGTTTCCGGCGGAATAGGCGCGTCACCCGGTATAATTTCCAATGACGAATACCATCCCAGGGCACCACGGTTTTCCAAGCCCAATCTTCCGAAACGCACGGAATATGGGGCTTTGCCATAATTGCCGCCCTTTGCCTTAACCGTTGTATAACCACCACGCACAAGCGCAACATTTTCCTTGCCAAGTATCAGCTCTAATTTTTCGGGTTTCAGGTTATTCCAGTGAATGACCGTGGGTTCCCAGAAAATAAAACGAGATAGCGCGCTTGTGTCCCCACAGGTCAAGCGAAATCGCCCCCGACGAACAAGGTCTACGCGTATGATCTGACGGCCATCAGCATCCAGTATTGAAAACAGATGACCGTCCAGCCAACAGTAGGAGGTGTCTGCCGGTGAATACCCGAAAACAAAACGAGCAGGCATATTCTCCTTATATGCGTCAGATACCTTGAACCCAGTGTAGTTGGGATAGATATTCCAAACACCGCGTCCGTCAACCCAGACTGTATTAAGTCCTGTTGCACAGTTGGCTTCCTGAGGGCGCTCCGCTCTGCTCTTCCATTGAAAGGAAATACCGAATAGACTCGATGGCATGCCGTATGCTAATAACAAGATGAAGATGATGCCCCATTTTCTCATGGCAGTTTTTCCTTTTTTATTCTGTTCTTTTTGCACTCAGAAGCATTATTTTTATTCACAGTCATCCCATAAGCGATAAAAAACGGCATAATTGGTTCAATTTCACGCTTAATAAAACCGCTTCTACCAAAAGGCCATTTTCGATTTTTAATTTCACCGCCAAGGCCGCCAAGCTTCTTTTTTATCCCCTTTTCTTTGCGTTCTTTGCGGTTATC
>JAAZKR010000025.1 GCA_012799725.1 Oligosphaeraceae bacterium
AAAGGGCGGGGAAGTCCAGGCCTTCCTGGACGCCCGCCCCGACAATCGGAAAGCGGGCAACAGGCTGCCCGACAAGATGCGAATAACAGTGTGCGCTAACTGCGGTGGACGCAATTGCCGTGAAAGCCCGTTGTCAAAAAAAACGAAAATGAATGAAACAATTGCTTTTCCCTGAAAAACGCCTTTTCAAGGCGGCAGGAGACTTGTCGTCTTTTTTTTGGGGCGCTCAATAAAAAACAAAAAAAACAAAAAACACCGGATTCCCCCTTGAAAATGCGTCATAAGTCCTGGAAAAGCTCAAAACTGGACGACAGACTTTAGAAGAAAACTTCAGGAATCAGACCTTTTCGTTCACAACACCACTTGACTTTTTCCATAACAGGTTCAGTTATCTGAATTTTTCACCGCTTAATGGCAAAAGCCTGTTAGTTGCTCGTGAATCTTAAGCTTGAGCCCTTGTTTTTTTGTTTTTGCTATCTTGAGGCACCCCCTTTGCGTCCTTTGCGCTCTTTGCGCCCTTTGCGTCCTTCGCGCTCTTTGCGGTTATCTTTGCGTCCTTTGCGTCCTTCGCGTTCTTTGCGGTTATCTTTTTTCATCCACCCCCAAGTTGTCGCATCGAGCAGCAATGGGATCAGAGAGAATGACACGTTTTATTCCCATTTTTATCAGTGAGACGTTGAAATTGATGAGAAGCCCCAGCGGGAGGTTCATAGTCTTGAGATAGGAGATTACTTGGGCAGTATGGATGGGGGCGAGGGTATCGACCGCTTTCAGTTCCACGATCAACTTGCTATCTATCAGAAAATCTAATCGACTTTTACCGATCAGGGATTCTTTGTACTCAACACCAATTGGCTTTTGCCTCTCAAACGGTATCTCTCGTAAACCCAACTCTACCGTCAGGGCTTCTTCATAGAGGCTTTCAAGATATCCCGGCCCCAGTATTCGATGCACTTCTATAGCTGCACCAATTACTACATTCGTCAGGTCATTGATCTCTTTACTCGGTTCTCTCACCATTCTTCCCCATTCCATTACCGCCAAGGTCGCCAAGGTCGCCAAGCTTTTTTTTCATCCTCTTTCTTTGTGTCCTTTGCGTCCTTTGCGTCCTTTGCGGTTATCTTTGCGTCCTTTGCGGTTATCTTTGCGTCCTTTGCGGTTATCTTTGCGTCCTTTGCGTCCTTTGCGGTTATCTTTGCGCCCTTTGCGCCCTTTGCGGTTATCTTTGCGTCCTTTGCGGTTATCTTTGCGTCCTTTGCATCCTTTGCGGTTATCTTTGCGTCCTTTGCGCTCTTTGCGGTTATTTTTGCGCCCTTTGCATCCTTTGCGGTTATCTTTGCGGTTATTTTTTTTCGTCCTCCTCGTTTTGTAGAAGCAGGCTTTTGCTGTGCATGATGAGCAGGCACACAGTCAGGCAGGCATAATACAACAGGGTTTGACTGCGACTGAAGGGCTGCGTTCGTAGTGTCATTGCAGAGGCGGCGCCGGATTCGGCCAAAAACAGCAGGCTTTTTAATAGGGTCTGCATGGTTAATGCGCTGAATACAGCGGCTCCGGGCAGCAAGTCCAGGAGCAATTTCAGAGGGCAGAAAGCCAGCACCAGAAAAACATTAGTACCCAAAGGGAGATTTATAAGGGGCGAGAGCAGGCAGAGTATGCCGTTGATTTCCAAGGTGATGCCGGCACTGGCTGCCCAAGCCATGCAGGAGCTTCCCAAGGCGGCAGCTAAATTAGCGCCTGCACGTTCCAAGCTGATTCGGCTCTGATATTTTCGCGGTATCCAGCGCTGCTTTTCCAGCAGTATCATTTTGACTTGCTGCATGGGCTGCCAGCTCAGAATTAGAACAATAACAATCAGATAAGAATATATAAAACCACTGTGCATAATATATAAGGGGTTGCCTGCCAATGTGATTAATCCGCTGAGTCCCAGCGCATTCAAGGCGTTGGGCACACGGAACCGCATGCTGCTGTAAATAAAAAACAGGCTCATGTTAAAAGCGCGTAGCGCTGATGTGGAACAGCCGGTCAAAAGCAGATATCCCAATAAAAACAGGGGCAGACAGAACCAGCGTGTTTTTAGTTTGCAACCACATAAGCGCAAAAAACGTTCCAATAACAGAATTACCATGCCTACATGCAAGCCCGAAATGGAAAATATATGAATAGTGCCGGAACGGATGAAATCCTGTTTGATGGCGGGGCTGAGCAACTCATACATCCCCAAGGAAAGCGCCAATAAAGCGCGCAAGGAATCGGCATCGTCTAAGCCGGCAGCCATGCGCAAAGCCAAAAAGCCGCGCAGTCGTTGTATTGCACGCTGACAATAGAGCAGCACTCCGCCATCAACTCGCATGGTGGAATGGATTTTGCTGACCAGCAGTATTCGCCTGTAACCTTGTATTTTCAGATGTCTGCCATAGTATGCGGCGGCTTCGTTCTCGCCTGGCGGCAAAAGCAGGCATCCTTCTAATACAAGCAGATCGCCTATTCTGAGTTCTTCAAGTTCGGCCAGTTTATCAGGCGCGGCTTGGAGCAGCAGTTTGCCTCGGGTCGCTTGCCAATTTGTTTCTATATGCGTTTGCATAGCTATGATCTGTACGCAGTAGCGCTGCCCGATTTTGAGGTCGGCTAATTCAGGTGGTATGGCGCTTTTTTCCGTGATGCGTAATTGCAGCTTAGCCCAGCATTCCTCACGCGGCATCCGGCGTAAATAATTCTGACGCGGGCTGCCGCTGAAATAAACGCACCAACAAAAAGCGGCGGCAAATAAAAACAGGTTGCTACAGCTGGTGTACAGACTCTGTCCGGATAAATGACCTGCCAGCAGAATGAGCGGCACCGCACAAAATCGCCGGTAAAATGCACCTGGCGCAATGGCAGCATAAGCGCCCGCCGCAAAACAACAAAAATAAACGAAGCTAGGCGCGCAAATACGAAAGTTGCGGAGCGAAGGCCTAAACATGGCAAAATACCTCAAACAATTAAAAAGTGTGGCATATCATCAATAAAAGACAGAACTGCATAACTGTCAAACAACTTTCCTAAAGATTCCCAACAAGTGTTGGGTTGTGTTTCGCCGCTGCTTAATGCACAAATCCGCAGCGTGAAATTTTCAATGGAATCATTGCTCGCAATGGATTTTTGCCTGTTTTGGCGTAAATTAGACTTGTCGCCGGATTCGGCTTTTTTATCCGCAGCTGGCGCAGATTTTTTAGTGTGCACTTTGATATCTGCATAATTTACGTAATCTGTTGATGAACCAAGCAAGGCCAGTAATCACTGCCCACTGCCAAATAACCAATGGTTTTTTCATATTGCGGAGGAGATATTTTTCATGGTAACCGCCTTTGTTTTAATCAGTATCGTTGATCGCCAGGTACACGAGACCGTAAAGGTTTTGCAACGCAATCCCGGCATCAGTGAATTGCATATAGTTGCCGGTGAATATGATCTGGTTGCAGTCATACGTGTGCAGCACAATGAGGAGCTCGCAGATATTATCACCAAAAGCATTGTGCATGCTCCCGGCGTGGAAAGGACCAAGACCCTATTTTCGCTGGAATGCTTTTCAGTCTTTGACTTGAAGGAATTTTTCAGCCAAAGGCCCTGAATGAGCAATAAAGTCAATGATATTTTTGCTGCTCCGGAAAGAGGGCGCACAGGCTGTGTGGCATTGTTGGGCCGGCCTAATACCGGCAAGTCAACCTTGCTGAATAATATCTTGGGCTGTCACTTGGCTGCCGTCTCCGACAAGCCCCAAACAACCCGTAAACGCCTGTTAGGAATCTATAACGATGAGCAGGCACAGATCGCTTTTCTGGACACTCCCGGTGTGCATAAAGCAAAACTGGCTCTGAATGAGGCCATGTTGAAAAGCGTAGAGCAAGTTTTGCAAGAGGCTGATCTGTTGCTCTGCCTGATAGACCCTAGCCGGGCACCGGGTGAAGAAGACATGCTTTGCGCCGAAATGCTGCAACAGGCCAATAAACCATGCCTGTTGCTCTTGAATAAAAAAGACTTGACCAGTCCGGAAGAACGGGAAATAAGCCTGAATTTCTATAGACAGTTCCTGCCGGAAGCCGCATACATGAATATGCAGGCTACCGATGAAGAAAGCTGCAATGGATTGCTGGAAAAACTTAAAAGCATGCTGCCGGAAGATGTCTTCCTTTTTGACCGGGAAGACCTGAGCGATGCCACTGAGCGCGATATTGTGGCAGAATTGCTGCGGGAAGCGTTGCTCGAAGAGCTGCAACAGGAAATTCCGCATAGCATGGCGGTGAAGCTGCAAAGTTGGCAGGAGTCGGATAAGGGAGTCGCCATTAGCGCTGACTTGATCCTGGAAAGGGAGTCGCATAAGGCTATTGTCATAGGCAGGCAGGGGAGCATGATCAAAAAAATACGCCGTGCCGCAGTGCGCAAGATAGGCGCATTCTTGCAGCGTCGCGTCAAGCTCACACTCTTTCTTAAGGTGGTGCCGAATTGGCGCAAACAAAAGCAATTTCTACAAGAGCTCCAGCTTTGGAACTGAAGCAGCCGCAACAAAGCATCCCGATCCGGGTGCCGGTTTGGCTCCGAGTCCTGGAGCGGGTGCTTAGTCCGGCGGTTTGCTTGCTTTGCCGCCAAGAACCGGCTGCGGAAGGACAAATTTGTGAGGCTTGCCAAGAGAGCCTGCCCGCCTTTGGCGAGCTGCGCTGCACGCTATGCGGTGGTAATCGAGCCACACTGGTGGAAGTTTGCCGGCAATGTGCAGATGCCGGTGGCTTCCTTTGGTTTAGAGGTGTCAGCGCCTTCCCCTTCCAAGATGCGATCAGAGAAGCTATACATCGCTATAAATATAGAGGGCATACATACTTGGCAAAATTCTTCGCCCACAGCATGCTGCGTGCCTGGCAAAATTATGGTGCCCCGGCATGTCCGGCACTATTAGTGCCCGTGCCATTGCATTGGCGCAGAGAGATGCAAAGAGGATATAATCAGGCCGCCCTCATAGCCGATTTCTTGGGGCGGGAAATGAAAATTCAATGTCTGGAGGCGCTGCGGCGCAAACGCAAAACCGTGCAACAAGCCGGACTATCCAGAGAAGAGCGCATACGAAATCTGAAAAACGCCTTTGTGCTGAAAAAGAATGTCTCAGTCGAAGGACGCTCTGTCTTGTTGCTTGACGATGTGCTCACCACCGGCAATACTCTGCAAGAAGCCAGTCGTGTACTATTACAAGCCGGCGCTGCCGAGGTGAACGTGATATGCATAGCGAGGGATTGAGAAACTAAGAAAGCCGACGTTTTTTTTCGTTGTTTGATTTTTTCAGTTGTTTACTTGTTTTTCGGCTTCGGGAGTATGTTGTTCACGCCGCCGCATGGCATTTTTCTCGATAGTTTCCCATTCGTCAAGATTGCTAAAAATCTGTTCCGGATTTTTAGCTTCTGCCAGCCATTTGCGGTGATACGCCTCGGCAACCTCCCGTTTTTCAGTAATAATTGAGTGACATTGCGGGATATCCCAGGCGAAATGATTCCGGACACTATAAAAGCCACATTTTGTCAGCAGCGGCAATACCCAGCCCGCACAATGATCACAATACTTGCGACAGGCACCCGCATCTGAGTCCAGCGCTTTGCTCAAACTTGGACAACGGGTCATCTTGCTTTCATTGCCATCGGGATTTTCGAGAACGATTCGTTCGCAGTTCTCCTCTATGGTAATTTTACCCCAGTATTCGCGCATCCCTTCCAGCCCCTTCGTCCAGAAGAGTTTGAAACAATGCATTTCCTGCTGCTGGCTGATTGCAAGATAGTAATCTTCCAGGCCATTGCGCTCATCAAGAAATTTAAACACTTCGTTATAAAAGCGGACAAAATGATCGCTGGGAATCATTTCTGTAGTTCTCCTGTAAAAGTGTTGCTTATATCATCTATAATCGAACTTCCTTTTTTATCTGGCTAACCAGATGAGTATATTATATCGCATTATTCCAGCCATGTCAAATGTATTTTTATTTGGGTGAGACTGCGTGCAACTGGAAAAGTAACGGCTTGGTTTTCTGTAGTAGCCGCCCGCCATCTTCTCCCTAAGGTCAGATAACTGAACCTCCGTGAAGTTGTGCAGGCACTGTTTTGGTTTTCGGGTTCGGTCACCGGAGGTTACGCATGGTGCAGCCCTTGTCAGGGCCCAGGCGACTTTTGGGCTCTGTCCGTATTTGGCCTGATGAGCAGTTACGGGGTTGGAGGGAATAACTCCATCACCTCCGGGTTCGGTCACCCGAGGCTATGCATGGTGCAGCCCTTGTCAGGGC
>JAAZKR010000173.1 GCA_012799725.1 Oligosphaeraceae bacterium
GTCTTACAGCACAACCTCTTAAATAGAGCCGCCACTCGACTCCTTGTCCTGAAAATCTGCATGCATCTCTGTAATCTGCGGATAAAATGCCGCCTGAATACTTTGGGACGGGGTTAGCTATTTTTGGGAACCGCGCTCTGAAATCTATGGGACGGCTGTAAATTAAATGCACAAAAAGCGTGCGTTTAACTTTTCCAGTTACATTATTTGCAATTATACCAGATAATAATATAATAATACGTGACCAAATTGAGACCTGATCTCAAAATTAATGACAAAGACATTTTCCGACATCAAAAGCCTGCGTAATTTCAAGCTTATGGTTTGCCTTTCGTAGACTTTTGAGAGCCCCGTCAAGATAGCGTGAATCCGCATTTTTAATTTTTACCACCGAAAAGTTTCACTCTATCTATGGAATCTTTGGTCGGATTGACTAAGGGTGCCACCCATAGCGGTAAAGTGGCAGAGGACCGTCTATAAAATCAGACGCGTTCAATGTTGCTTAGGTCAGTTTATGTCTTGGTGTATTAACCAAGAAATGTGTAACAGTTTTGGAGACGAACGAACGGTGAATATCAAGGAGTTGATCAAGAGTTATGCTTATGGTTTGGGTGCAGACCTTGTGGGCTTTGGTGATGTCGGACGTTGTCGGCATGCGCCGCCCATGATGAGTCCGCAGGGGTTGTTCCCTGGTGCGAAGACGGTGATCGTGATGGGGCTCCACCATCCGGATGCGTGCATCGAGCTTGGTGGTGAAGAACATCCGCAGAAGATCGGCCCCTATTCGGTACAATATCTGATGAATTCGCGGCTGGACGAATTATCCTATCGTTTGGCAACTCGGATCGAAGAGCTTGGTTATGGCGTGGTTCCGATTTGTTCAAGTAATATCTGGCGTTACAACCAATACAAGGAGCTCAAGGCGGTGTTTGCGCCGGATGTCAGCCACATTTACATGTCGGTGGTCGCCGGTCTGTCTGATATGGGATACAGCGGCTTGGCGCTGACGCCCGAGTACGGCGCACGCAATCGTTTCGTGACTGTGATTACTGACATGGAGATCGAGCCTGATTCGCTGATTCCACCGGGAACGATTTGTGATAAGTGTATGCTCTGCCGTAAACACTGCCCGAGCCTGGCTCTGTCCAAGGAACTCGACGGCGAAAAAGTGCTGCGTGTGGGCGACTATGAATACCGTTTCGCCAACAAGAATCTCTGGCGCTGCGCCTGGGGTGAGCACTTTGACCTGGACCTTGATTTGGAGATTCCGGAGAAGGTTACCGAGGCCGTGATTGTCGAAAAAGTGAAGAAATACGGTGTGCGAGCCGGTGAGATGGGGCAATGCTTGAAGTTTTGCGTCCCGCGAGCCGTGCGCAGTTTTGACAAGAGCTATTCAAAGACACCGATGCGCCGTTATGCGATGCAGTGGGATGAGACGATCGAGTCGCGAGCTGTCACGGACAAGCTGATCAATGACTGCTACAAAAAAGATATTGAACACGTAGTCGTGCAATCTGCCGCCAGCCTGAAAGAGCAGGGCATAGACATTGCCGAAATGCTGCCGGGCGCAGAAAGCGCCATTACCCTGGTGCGCTCGGTACCGCCCTCGTTCGGCGCCGCTTGCGATGAGACTGCACGAGCGGTCTTCTGCGGCGGGGCAGATTATCACATTGACTCGGTCGCCTACGATTTAACACGCGATATCGAATCCTATGGTTTCCGATCGCTGATGACCATCGCCTCCAGTGCCTCGCACTACGATCCGATGGGGCTTGCACCAGTCAACCGGCAGATCGGCGACAAGCTCTTCGGTGCTGAAGCCGGCAAAACCTGGCGTTTTAACACAGTTTTCACACGTAAGAAATTTCCCGAGCGCCCCTTTGCGTCTGTGGCGTCAGCGTCGGTATCGCAGCTCCGTTTGCCGACGGCTTATCGGCGTGATGCTGACCTGACCAGCCTGCTGAAAGACTATGCAAAGTCGGTTGGTGCCGACCTGGTGGGCGTGGCCTCAGCGGCGCGCATCACATCGATTGCGGCTCAGCTCAAGCCGTTCTATGAAGGACGGCTCAACCTCAAGGCCGTGGATAAGGCTCATCCTTTCAGAGAGTGGGAACCTCAGATCAGTGAAGAGCCGCTAAAGGTATTGACGGCAGCAGATTACATACCGAATGCCAAGTCGGTGCTGGTCATAGGTCTGCGCTATCATAAAAAGGTTGTGGAATTAGCCACCAAGCCACCGGCAGAAGCAGTGGGGCCATACGCTTTTCAGAGCTATGTCACTCGTTGGCAGGGCGGCCTGATGGGCTCGAAGATCGTGCAGAAGCTGCGGCAATTGGGCTATCAGGCGGCAATGACAGCCGATCTAATGGGACTGGGCAGCGCAATCGCCAGCCCACGTGGCTTTATCGAAGACCAATTCTGCAATCGCTTCGCTGCTGTGGCCGCAGGACTGGGAATTCTCAGCCGCGCCGGACGCGTGATCACCCGCGATTTTGGCATCCGCCAGCGCTTTGTCGCTATTGTCACGGATGCCGTGCTGACGCCTGACGCTCTGCAAGATGCCACCGCCGAACTCTGCAAGAGTTGTGACGACCTCTGCGTCAAGGCCTGCCCAACGGCTGCCATTGGTACTGAAGTTTTGCATTTCCAGTGCGAGGGTCTGACCTACGAGTATCGGCGCATTGACAATAAGCTTTGCGACTGGAGCAAGCGCTACGCGCTGGTCGGCGACAGCGGCTTTAAATTCCTCGGGTCTGAACTGGATGAAGCCCCCGAAGGCGATATTGACGCCGAGCAGCTGGCAGCAGCTCTGAAGAAGCACGATCCAATCAAGAAATATCGTCCGGTAGCCTGTGAACCCTGCATGCTGGTCTGTCCCTACGCTCGCGCACAGGATTAGGGCAGCTTGTTAGAAAAGCAGAGGGCAGGCTTTGCGAGAGTAAGGAAAGGTTATGTTGATCTTTCCTTACTCATACGCATTCCTACGCATTGACAAGAGGAAATCGAGCAATAGCAGTACGGAAAACGCCCTGTTCACATAGTGAAGAGTATAAAATTTTATAATCGCTTGAGAATAAAGTTATTAGAACCAAATCACGGCCTTGGCCGCTTTTTTGGGGGATTTATAAGCCCTAGATGCATCGAAACCGAATTTTTCACGGCGTAGAACTGCGTCATATTCTGCCAATATGTAATTGTTGAATACCGGCTTCACTGTACCGCCCCCAGGATATATTCCATAACAAGTACCGCCGGGGCATTGTCTTTTTTGGACAGCGGAGCGGAAACAAGAACATTGGTGTCGATAACCGCATGGCATTTCATTGTTCTGCTCTTGCCTTGCTGATTTCAGCATTGATTTCTGCAAGGGATAACCTCGCGACTCCGGATTTTTATGCTTGTTCTCTTAATGCCTGGAACGCCCCCTGCGGTTCACTTGCCTTGGGTGTAGCGGCAATTTCAAAGGGAATTCTCCGTTCCCTGACAACTGCACGGGCAAAAATATGGTATAAAGCATAATAAAATTTGACTTTACATATTATAATGATATTTTATTTATAGTTATGCAATCTTTTTGGAGATCATTATGGCTAAGAAAACCCCGATTCTCTTTCCTAAAACAGAAGCGCTACTGCGTGAATTGGGTGAGAATATTCGTCTGGCCCGTCTGCGGCGCAACGTCACTGCAAAGCTGACAGCGGAGCGAGCTGGGATCAGTGTTGTAACCCTGTCGCAGATCGAAAAGGGTTCTCCGTCCGTTTCGCTGGGCAATTACATGCAGGTGCTCGTAACTCTGGGACTGGAGAAAGACATTCTTAAGGTCGCCGCCGATGACGAATTGGGAAGGAAACTGCAAGACGCGGGGTTGAAAGTCCGTGCTCGAGCATCAAAGCGGTA
The DNA here is from genome assembly GCA_012799725.1 of Oligosphaeraceae bacterium. GTDB lineage: Bacteria > Verrucomicrobiota > Lentisphaeria > Oligosphaerales > Oligosphaeraceae > JAAZIY01. The sequence continues at coordinate 3,898 of JAAZKR010000173.1, forward strand.
TGGAAAATGAGCGATACTCACAACCTATTTTTTAACAACGAAAAGACACGAAAAGACACGAAAATTTTTATAGGGGTTGCTGTTTTGGCGGATGAGCTTGCTCGCGAATTTGTGATCTGACCTATTGGTTTCTCCGTTGGCATCATTCCCAAGTCAATACCAGTTTTTGTTTTTTTCTTGCGCAATCGGTTAGATAGGCGTTGATCAAGGTTTGATAAGGAAGATTCGCATCCTCCGAAAGCGCTTTGAAATAATCGACTGTCTCGCGATCAAGACGAATCGTCACCGGAATTTTCACCGGCTTCACATAAGGATTTTTAACGGCCTGAGAAAAATCATATTCCTTGCGCATGCTTACCTCCTCGTATTGTAAAATTCGCATTCCTTCCGGGTCGCCTTCCGTGCGGAAATGATTCTGATTTCCTGATCCTTTTCCCGGTAACAGTGGCAGACCAGCAAAATTCGCAAAGCGAAACTTAGTCCCAAAAGGATGAAACGGTCCTCGGATTCGGAATGGTCAGGGTCAAATATCCGCAAAGCCTGATCATCATTAAAAACGGACTTTGCCTCCATGAAAGTTACTCCATGTTTCTTGTGATTAGCTGCTGCCTTGTTTTCATCCCAAGTGAACTTCATGAAAGTCCTTTCAAAAACAAACTGGTGTTAATATAACGTAAATACAAAATATGTCAACTGCCGTCAAAATTCGTTTGGATACATCCGGCAATGTGCCAAGGTCGGCTTTACGTCATTGCGTCGGAGGCGATATGGAGCGCCGGCGGCTCGCCGGCATGCAGCCGGCTTCCCTCTCCCGTCACCGAAAATCAAAAAATCTTTCTAAAAAAAGAAGATTCTGAGTTAATCCAGCAGGAATTCATCAAGATTATTTGGGGTTACGATTCCTGTTTGGGCAGTCGGGTAGGCATTGAGAAAGGCCTGTGGGATTTTTGCCTTTGTGTGGGGATTATACTTGATTTCCCAGGCATTGATTTGGCCTTGAGCCACTTCGATGTAATCGACCTCATGACTTTGCGGTGCCATCGTTCGCCAGAAGAAAGGGCGCGGGGGGAATGGCTGATTCTGATTTTTCTTCAGCCGTTCCAGGATCACATAGTTTTCCCACATTCCACCCGAATCGTTCCGGGAATCAAGCGGCATAAAGTTGTTGATGACTGCATTGCGGATGCCGAGATCGCAGAAGAAGATTTTGAACCCCTTTTTGATTTCGTTGCGAAGATTTTTGCTGTATGCACCAATGGGAAAGACGACATAGCATTTCGTCAGCAGATCGATGTAACGTCCGACCGTTTTGTTGTCTGTTCCAATTAGTCCTGCAAGCTCATGGCAGTTGACTTCCGATCCGATCTGCAGAGCCAGCGCCCGTATGAGCTTGTCAAGGATGCTGGTGCGGCGCAGGCCGTCCAACGCATAAATATCTTTGAACAGGTAATTTCCGGCAAGTTCACTGAGACATTGCTGCTCATCGCCGGGATTGGCCACCACGTCAGGATAGCTTCCGAAAAGCATGCGTTTCTCGAGTTCCTGTTTTTCAGCAAACAGGCCATGTTCCTCGCAAAGCTCTCCAAAAGAGAATGGGAACAGGCGGTATTCGAACTTTCGTCCGGTTAAAGGCTTGGCAGTGTAGTTCATCAACTCGAAGGATGAGGAACCGGAGGCAACGACCTGGATGTCCGGCAATTCGTCAGTCACAAGCTTGAGAGCCATGCCGACGTTCTCGATGCGTTGCGCTTCATCTAGCACAAGGATTTTCTTGTTGGCAAGCAAGCGCTTCCACCTGGCAGTCGTGATTTCATACAGGGTATTTCGAGTGTCCGGGTTGTCGCCATTCATCCAGAGGACTTCATCGCCGTATTGCGCAGTGAGATGCCGGATCAAAGTCGTTTTCCCACATTGACGCGGACCGTATAAAATAAGCGCTTTCCCGGAAAATAGACGGCGCTCCAACTCAGATTCCAATGCCCGGTTGATGTACTTCATGTGACTACCTCTTAATGATTTTAGTGTTGTAAACCTAAAATCCATTAAAGTGGTGCCTGCGACTTATTTTTGTCCACGGAAAGCACGGAAAACTCGGAAAATTTGTAGGGTTGTTGCTCTGACGGATGGGATTGCACGCAGAATCGCGGTTTGGTCTATTGGTTTCTCCGACGGATCGGTCGGATCGAACGGATCGGCGATGTTGGGATTAGCCCTGGGGTGCGACATAGAGAACCGCCGTGGCATCGGCACATTTTAGGGAGTTTTCTGCTGGCGGTTTTTCTTGGCGGTCTCTTTTTTCTTTTCGAAATATAGCTTTTTTAATTCAGCGGCGACGCTATCCAGATAATCATACAGTTTCGTATGGCGCACCAGCGGCTCGATCGAGCCGCCTTCATACCCTGTGGGTTCATCGGCGATTTCCTTGAATCGAGTGCGCCAGTCCGGGACATCGACATCCAGCATCATCAGTTCTCCTTCCCAGTACATAACTTCGTCTGCGGTAAGATGCATGGCGATAGAACTTCCGGCATTCAGGTCGCTCTGCTTCAGTGTACCATCCCCATGTACGGCACGATAAATGCGCACCCTGGCATCATGAAGTGTGTCAATATAACTGGTCTGGCAGCTCGTCAAGCCTAAAACCAAAGCAGCGGACAGCAAAGATAATATTCTGTTCTTTACATTGAAATTAAGATTGGGCATCGGGAACTCCTCGTTTTTAACTCTGGCGGCGATTTGCTTTGTTCTTGCCCTACAATATAATCAGACCTATGACAAAAGATGTCATGGCAGAGCAGCCCAATAAAGAAGAACTAACCGCCTATGTGAGTTATGCCGCTGCAGCAGCCACAACAATAGCCAACGCGCCGCTCCTCCTGGTGGTCGGTGTTTGCGCTGCTATTGGCTTTGGATGTAAAATGCTCAAGAAAATGTTCAGCTGACAATTTTTATGCTCTTCTTACATTCCTGGACTAGTGAATATATGGCTCTTCCGGGGGCAAAAAAAGTTTCACTGTCGTGGAGTAGATGAACATTAGGAAAACGCGTGACGGTCTCCACCATACTTTGGAAATGTCCTCCCGACTGTCCGGTCATCTGGCGAAGATGGACTTAAGAAAACTGAACTAAAAACGAAGGCATTGGTGTACTCGACCAGTCGTTGAGCAGAACTTGGCTTTTTTTGGCAGATTTAGAGTCAATTTGTAATGCTTGCTGGGGAGATTTGATATTTCTGGAGGCTGTTTTTGAGCTTTGTGATTTTCTCCGCCATGGTTTTGGCTATGGGAATTGTTTGCTCAATAGCCTGAATCAGATCTTTCTGTTCCAATTCTCTTTCTTCCCAAAACGCTGTCTCGATTGCTGTCTTGACAATAGACTCAATATCTGCACCAGAAAAGTCTCGTGAATTATTATTACCAGTAGTTTTGCGAACCAATTCATTTAAATTGATGTTGAGTGATTTCCAGTTATTTTTCCGGCGACTCAGGTGTATTTCAAAGATTTTTTTACGTTCCTCTGAGTTTGGCAAGGATACGGAAAATATCTCATCAAAACGTCCTCTACGTAAAAATTCCGGAGGAATATTTTCTATGTCATTAGCAGTTGCGACAACATAAACTGTACTGTCCTTTTCCTGCATCCAAGTCAGGAAGTAGCCAAACAATCTTGTTGTAACGCCGCCACCGCTTTCATCTTTGCCAACGCCAGCAAAAGCCTTTTCAATTTCATCAATCCAAAGGACGCATGGCGTTGCCGCTTCGGCTACTGCAATGGCCCGGCGAAGGTTATCTTCACTTTCACCGACATACTTGCCTAAAAGCTTTCCAACATCAAGGCGAAGCAATGGTGCATTAAATAGTGTGGCAGAGGCTTTTGCTGTCAGACTTTTTCCGCAACCTGGCATGCCGACTATCAGTATGCCTTTTGGAATGTCTACACCGAACGCTTTGGCTTTCGCTAGATTTTTGTAAACATACGATTTTTTTCGTAAATATGAAACAAGGTTATCAAGTCCTCCAATATCAGAGGTATCGTTTGAAACATGAATGGCTTCCAACAATCCGGATTTTTTGATTGATTGTTCTTTTTCGCGCAAAATCAGATTTTTATCAGCTATGGACACTTTGCCAGAACGTTGATAGGCAAGGTTTAGAATTTGAGTGATTTCAAACTCACTTAATCCCTTGAAAGCCAATGCCAGCTCGGCAATATCGTCCAGTGAAATCTTAAAATTAAAGAAAGAGGCATATTGTTCAAGAATATTCTCAATTTCCTCTAATGTTGGATAAGGTATATCAAATATCGTGATAAGTTTTTCTAATTCGGATGGAATAACAAGTTTAGAGGATACTATAATAATGGGCACCCAATATCCGTCACTATACATAGTGCGTTGTGATATGGCTTTCAGTTGAGCTATAATTGCTGGCTCCTTCAATTCATCGTGGACATCTTTCAACAGAATGACCTTACGCATAGGACAATCGGTAATTGATTCTTCCAAAAACGTTGCAAGTTTATTCGCAGACGAAATCGTTGAAATTGACGCCAAATCATTTTGAAGGGAATCGTTCAGAATGCCAGATGGAACTTTTGTGGCAAAATTAACCTGCCCACTTGCATTGTTATATTCCTCAATTGGAGTGCCACCAACGGCTTCTTTTATCAATTCATCCACAGCATTGAAATCAAAATTATGGATATAGACAATAGGCCGTAATGCTTCTAAATATGAGGACAGTCGTTCAGCCGGATTCATATTTACTAAACCTCCATATACATAAGAACATCGTTTCTGCTCGATGTGTAACTGGACGAAGTTCTGAAGTCAAGCCCATTAAATATGGCGAAAGGCGGAAGCTGATCTTCACCCTTATATTGGTGTTCCTTATCCCCGCTCGGACGAATCGTCACATTGTTACCACAATGCAAAATCATAACTTTATTGCCTTTGTCAACGGCATCCTGCCACTCACCTTCAGATTTACTATAATCAACCTCCTTGATTATTAGGTTATCTTTCATCAAGTAGCTTCCCTCATCAAAACGTTGATTGCTACAATTCGCATCAAGAATTATATATGGTTGATTATTGCTGCAATGAACGGTAAGAAGATTTGAGAAACGTTCTACGAAATAGCGTATAGGATCATTTATTTGATGTTCCTGTTTGGGGTTAGATTCTTTCGTTTTACCATCATCACTCGTTGCAAGAACTTCTATGCCATTATAGAAATTTGAGAAAGCATTTGCCTCATCAACCAAAAAGAAATTACGGTATTTTTCATTCATAAGAACGACAAAAATAGCCAGAGGACAATGGAATATCATTAAATCATAAAAACGCTTCCAATCAAGGCTAAATTGCTCAGGGAAATTTTTTAGCAAAGCCCGCACTTTTGCTTTTACAGCTCCAAAATCCGTAGCAGAGGCTATAATATCGTTTAGGCAGTGAGTATATCTGGCGAAGTCCTGTTTTATTACTTCTTGGACATTCTCAAGGATAGAAGCCATGTCTCGTTTTTGGTCTTGAATAAGTTTTGAATAGGAATAAGATTCAACCAACACAGCCAGTTCATCTTTGTCCAATTTAAAGTCAAGTGCTGAAAAGATGGCTTTCAACTGTTCATTTATATTTGCCTTTTTGTCAATTTTTGATATAGCTTCTGCCTTTTTTCCTTCATCAATAACAGTTAACCAACGGGCTAATTGACCAGACATAAAATACAGATACAATTCATCTACATTTAGGTTGTCTTCCAAGTCCTTTATTGACCGGATAACAACAAATTGCTCCTCGCCATCTGCATTTTTCCCGGTGGAAAACTTCAAATTGAAACGAATGTTTTTCAGTTGCATGAAAGTACCTCTTAAACAACGAATTAACTAAAATCCAAAGAGACCGGCGATAGCACGTCCTGCTGATTTGATTCCTGACCATGCCGCTGAAGCTACTTTTGTGACACCTGTACAAATAGCTTTCGCCCCAGAATATATAGCCTGTCCAACCGTACTGCCTGCGATAGCACCGACAATGCTACCAGCAACGCTGCCAATAACGGAGCCTACAGGTCCACATATCGTACCGATAGCACCACCAATGGCAGCTCCTTTACCAGCGCCCACTAAACCACCCACTAAACTGCAAGTGGCGTTTCCAGCTTGGTCCAAAGCTTCTTTGCCAGTAATTTGTCCCGTACCAAGTCTATACAGGATCTTTATATTTTCTATTCCGATACAGACAGCATTGGCAATATGCCCCACAGGGGTTGCTTTTAATGCATGCCCCAGCCAACCACTTTTTACAGCTACTGTAATACCACCGGTTGTGGCAACCGCCAAACCGGAACCTCCAGCAGATTGAATGGAACTTGTAACAAATTCTTTTAGATCTTCTTCGACGCCTTGGTTTTCTTTGCCAGTCACCCAATTCCAAACACGCCTTCCCAAAATTCTCGCGCCCTGAAAGCCAACGGCCAGAACACCCGCAATCGCTGCCTTTTTACCTATAGCTTTTGTAATAGCGACTTTATTGGCATCGTTCCATTCATATTGTTGCAAACGGCCTTCTTTCTGCATACGTTCCTGCATGCGTTTTGCTTCTTCCTTTGACAAGGACTTGGAACGTACGCCATTTGCCTCCATGTGATCAGTACTGCCCGGCAATTCTTCTGCTTGGCCTTCTGGAGCAAGTTTCCGTTGACCGCGATAATCTCCATTTTTAAAATAATCACCGGTTGCTTCAGCATCTTTTCCGTATTTCGATTGATACCGCCTAACGACTTTTCCAGAATTATCATAAATCTGAAGGTCTACAGAATTTTTATTATTTGATGTCAAAGTTTTTGCATGGAGATCGCTTTCCTTAGCAGCCGCATCAATATTAAAAGTTCCAGCATGATGCGTTTCCGCGATATTTCCATCTAAATTAGGATTTTGATTTATTCTCGTAAAATCAATGCTGCCATCAGGATTATGACAATAACAGCGTTCTATCATATCCTTGTTAGCATCTGATATAGCCTTATCTATATTTGCAGCATAAGAAGCTACATTAGTCACTCCTTGGGCTGTAGCAGCAGCCTCAATTTTTCCAATAAGATAACTCTCATGACTTTTTCCTGAAGCAATATGCGCTTCGAATTCTGCTTTATCGTTGTCAAACTTCTCAATCGTCGCAACGATTGTCTCCGCATCTTTTTTGCGTTCTATTTCACTTGTCCATAATTCAGGATACTTTGCAAATTGACTATTCAACCAATCAACGCTCGATTGGTCATTTGGCTTATGCTTATATGCCCGAATGAACTCAACCACAACGTTTCTTGATTTCTGTTCGTTTTTTTCGTCCATTGATACTCCCCTGTTGATCATAAGGATTTTTCTACGTAACATTTATACTTTAATGAATCAATTTGTTTTTTCTATTAATATGTATGACAACCTTGCATGGAATCTTCAGATTTTTCCTTGTTTTTTTGTGGGGGTATTGTACTCTGAGCATCTGACCTATGACAAAATATGTCAGGGTGGTTATGATTCGGAGAAAAAATCTGATATTGGTAATGGGTCTGTTGCGCCTTTCCGAGGGGCGCTGATTTTTGGGGGATGCTGTATCCCAGGCTGAAGTCAGAGGTGATGAGCATGGTTAAGCACCTACGGTGCAAAGTCTTGAATCTATGTATGTGCCATGCGTCTGCTTTCAGTTTCTCATACAGAAGATTAAGCTATTACACTAAACCACCAAACTTTCGTAGGCAAGGGGCAATGTCACAATGCGGGGCTATGTCTTCCCTTGTGTGCGCCATTGGGATGTTTTCCGCAGGGTTGTGCACACAGCACCGTCATGTTGGGGAACTTCATTCCGCAGTATTTGCATACATATTGCGCCTTGTCGCTTCCTTCATACAGGGCATGGCGTCCTTTGTGGGGGCCATTCGGATGTCTTCCGCAAGAGCCGCAAGTGAGGGCTGTCATGTGCGGGAAAGTCATTCCGCAGTATTTGCATTTTGGCATCGTAAACCTCCTGATGATTCGTTGAAATAAAAATTGGACTTTATTGTTACTTTACACCCGGACTATGACAAAATATGTCAGGGTAGTGTTGATTCGGAGAAAAAATCGTTTACTCTTCTGTTTTTTTGGGTGGTGCATAGCGTAGCCATTCGAAGTTTCCGAAGCGTGCTTCAATTTGTTCATTGACTGTTCCGTCTTTTCCGCTGATGCAGGCCGTGACGAAGGCCTTCGAGTTGGGATAGCGTTCCGTGTCAATCGCTTCGAGTGCGGAACGGCTGATATCCCTGGCACCGACGGCCAGGCGTTTCTTTCCGGCCACGAACAAGACCTTTGCCTGGCATTTTTCCTTGAAATCATCGATTGTCATCTGTTCGGGTTCTCCGCCATCGTTCAGGGCGACGACCTGGCCGCCTCCCAGCAGGATGCAATAGGTCTTGCTTCCCTCGTTGCGGCAGTGCCCGATGGCACCCGGACGTATGTAGCGTACCTCCATCGTCTCCTTCAAGTCCTGCTTCAAATCCGACCAGGCCTCGCTGATTTCCGAGATCAGCTCCTTTGTGCTTTCCTTAAGAAAATCCCAGAGTGATGTATCGAACATGTTCGTCTCCTCCATTTTGTTGCCGCATTTCTTGCAGGGTGGCGCTATTTTTGTCTCCCACCACGATGTAGGTGGATCGGGAGTGGAGCCTATTGTGGTTTCCCGATGCCCGCATTTCGGGCATTTCCAGTAGAAAAATTTCTGGTAACTAACAAAATTGCCCATAGCAATTCCTCCTGATGTTTTCGGTTTCTGATGCGTTACGACGATTGCAGGCGGTGGCGGTGGGAGATTGTTCATTCGACCAGGTCTTGCAGTTGAAAGATGCACTCGCTCTGCTTGCTCTGGAAAGCATCCAGCTTACCAAGCATAGTGGTAAGCGCATCGCCGCCGTCCAGCCAAAGCTTGTCCCGGAAGTCAAATTCCGGCATATCCGGGACGATGCCGGTGGTGCCCAATTCCGCCTCGATTTCCTTTAGGTCCTCATTGACTGCTTCGAGAAAATCCCGCAGCAGGCATAGTTCCTCGATGACTTTCCGCTTTTGCGGCGTGATGCCATCCAGGTTATCATCGAGCTTACAGATGATTTTCGAGACGCGACCGAGGATTTCCATGGCATGCTTGCTGCCCTCCATCGTCTGGCAGACTTGCAGCCACAGCTCCTTGTTGATAATCCGCTTTTCTTTTTCCGTCATGGTAACCTCCTGATAAGGCGCCCGTTCCCGAAGGAGCGGGCGCTCTGTTCCAATCAAAACCCCCGACGAATTTTTGCGTTTGCTTCATCCGTGCCGTAGCGCCGCTTCAGTTCGGCAAACGCACCAACCTGATCACTTGAGCGGTCCCGTACCAGGCGGATCAGTTCACGGTCGCTCTTTTCGCTCATCCTGGCAACAGTCTCCGAATCGCATCCGGCCTGTTTCTTGACCCTGTCAAATAAATCATCGAGAAATCCCATTGTCAGCTCCTTTTTCTTAATTGAGTTTTTCAGGAAAACACCGTGTTTTCCCGTTCTATGGTATATTTTACGCCCATGAGTCTGACATTTTGCGTCAGGGAGGTTTGTCATTTCAGAAAAAAGTGATATTTTTTGACTACGAACCACACGAACGGGCACGAAAAATTTCATAGGAGAGGGATTATGCCGGTCAATAAGAAACAGATTTTGCGGATGATCAAGCTGGTCGCTTTGTTGAAGCGCAACGCCTATCCCAACGCCACGACCTTTGTGAAAATCCTGCAGGAAGCCGACTTGATGGAGAATCTGAATATCGCCTGCACGGAGCGCACGTTTATGCGGGACATCGCCACCCTGAGGCAGGATTTCAAGGCGCCGATCGAGTTCGACCACGAGCACAATGGCTATTGCCTGACGCGACCGGACTGGGAGTTCCAAGCGCCAATGCTGGCCGACGACGCCTTGCTGACTGCCATGCTGGGAGGCCGGGTGGCCGAGGATGTGCTGCCATCCCCGTTGAAAGAGAAGGTGACCCGTACGGTGGACAACCATCTGGCCGTCAGTGATACCTCCTTCTTCGACCGGACTTTTCTGGAATCACTGCTGGTTGCATCCGGCAATAAAACCACCATTGTTCCGGAGGTTTTCGAGGCGCTTTTCCAGGCTTGGCGCAGACGCGTGGTCGTTCACCTAACCTATAAAAAGGGTGGTACGGGCGAAATCAAGGAATACGATTTCGAACCGCATATCCTGGCGGCATTCAAAGGCAACTGGTATGTCAAGGGCTATCCCCGCCATGAAAAGAAGCCGGTCTGCCTGGCTGTCTTCCGTATCCAGCAAGTATGCAAGGGGAGCGGCACCTTCATGACCGATAAAAAATTGCTGGCGGACACCCGGAAGAATGGACTTTTCGACTATCCGAAAATCGAGGGGATCACAGTGCGCTGCGCCCCAGCAATTGCATATTACCTGTATGAGCAGGAACGGGCAAAAAAACTGAAAATAACAGCGCAGCCAGACGGTTCGCTGATAGTAGTTTTGCCGCCCTCTCCGGAACATGAGGCGCTGCGCTGGATCCTTGGCGAAGGCGGCAATGTGGAAGTCATGCAGCCCATCGAGTTGCGCAAGAAAGTGCACGATATGGCGCAAAAATGCGCGGAAATCAATGCATAAAAGGGGAGCGAAACACTATGGCACATTTCATTTTTGCGGAATGTGATTACGAAAAACGTCCGATTAAATCTTAATAACGGGACCACGTTGTATGAAATTCTGGTTGCGTTAAAAGAAAAGATAGTTACATTTTTAGTTCGGCAGTAAAATTCAAAGAGAAGCTGAGTTATTGTGCTTCTATTTTCAGGCTAAAAGTAAAAGCCTAATTGAGCGTTTACAGCATAAATTCTAGACGACACATCTGTTTGATTCTTGATCATGAAAATCCACGTTCATCTGCGGATAAAAATGTGCTCAAAATAATTCCAGAACTGTTGTCTTAATTTTTGAACTATTTCTAAAAAATGTTTTTCTAAAATAAAGCTTTCTGTTCAATATGCGTATTTTTGCTAAAACCAACGTTGATATTTTGCATGGCTATCTTCGGCATACGATCATTCTGTATACGATTCCGCTTGTTCTCACCAGCTTCTTGAACCTTTTTTTTCATGCCAGTGACATGTTGGTTGTTGGACGTTTTGCGGGGTCTGCGGCCTTGGCAGCTGTTGGAGCATCCGGAACGACCACGCAGTTCCTCTTCCATGTATACGGTGGTCTTGGTACTGCCATTAACATCATGATTTCTCAAGCCCTCGGTGCCAGAAACCACAATTCAGCTTCGAAAATCTTGCATACTGCCGCAGGCTCCAGTTTGCTGTTGGGGATCATCATTGCTGCATTTGGTCTTTACTTCAGCAAGCCGGTCTTGACTTTGCTTGGCACGCCTCCGGAAGTCTTGCCGCAGGCCATGCTTTATCTGCGCATCTATTGTATGGGCATACCGGGAGGCGCCTGCTATAATTTTCTTGCAGCGGCGCTTATAGGCAAAGGTGACACAACCTCGCCTTTTATTATCCTTTCCATTGCCGGCGTAAGCAACGTATTTATGAACTTGGTCTTTGTCATTGTCTTTCACATGGGGGTTGCCGGAGTCGCCACTGCCACCGCCTTGTCACTGTATTTCTCAGCTATCATGGTCGCTCACAAGCTTTCTCGCATGAATGAAGCGTGGAAGTTACGACGGCATCTGATACGAATCGATTTCCGGTTGTTGTTGTCAATTTTCCGTTTAGGCTTTCCCGCCAGTGTCAACGGCATTCTCTTTGCAGCCTGCAATATGTATTTGCAATCCGCCATCAATACCTTCGGAGCCATGGCCATGGCGGGATGCGCCGCTTCTTCGACCATCACGAGCTTTATCTACGTGAGCATGGATGGTTTTCGCAGAGCCGCGCTTACCTTTACCGGGCAACACTATGGCGCAAAACTTTACCATCGCATGCGAGAAATCTTCAAAATCAGCATGATTTACGCTACAGTTGCCGGATTGGCCATAGGGTTGCTCGCCGTGTGCTTTCGCCATGCCTTACTGGGATTATTCGTGACTGCGGAGGAGGCCATACACTATGGCTCGATCCATCTTTCCATCATGGGCTACACATATTTTTTATGCGGGATGATGAATGTATTCGATGGTGCTATTCGCGGTCTTGGATACTCGATGCTGCCAACACTCATTACTTTCGTGGGAATTGTCGGATTCCGCGTTTTCTGGATATCCACGGTTTTCCCAAAATACCATCACTTGGGCGTACTCTTAAGCGCTTTTCCGGGTTCATGGATCATCATTCTGCTGATCTATGCCGCAACCTACCGGTTTTTCCTGAACAATAAAATTCATCCAAAAAGTACATAATGCGGAGCAGGAAAGGTGTCGATGATCCGATTGATCGGACTTCGAATTCGCATGCGAACTCATACGGTTGGCAGCTATTCTAAATTACAATCCCGTAACGCAATTGTTGACTTGTGTTCACAGCCGTCCCATAGATTACAGTGCACGGTTACCAAAAATAGCTAACCCCGTCCCAAAATATTCAAGCAGCATTTTATCCGCAGATTACACAGGTCTGCGCGGATTTTCAGGGCAAGGCATCGAGTGGCGGCTCTATTTAAGAGGTTGTGCTGTAAGACCTTGACTATGCATAATCACGTTTTTTAGCCCGATTGGCGACTTTTTCTGCCGATAAGCAGGAGCGATCGAGTCGCTTTGCCTATCCTGCCTGCGGCCTCTATGTCGAGCGGGAAAAAATAAAAATCGAAAATGGCTGAATATGCCTTTTTTTGCTGTCTGTGGGATGGCTGTGACTTATGTTTATTATATAAAGGTAAAACGCCGCTGCGGCCAATGGCGGTCAGCTGCTGCGACGCTCCTTAATACAGATGTTGTTTACTCGATCGGGAGCAGGTGGAACCACCTGGTCTCCCCGATTTTCATTGTCAACTCGATCTTATTTGCGGATTCAGCAATTACGGTACCATTGTGCATGTCAATGACTTTTGAGGGACGGAGAAGAGACAGGCATTTCTTTCCGTCATTCAATGCATGCATTGCGTGAATGGTCATGAAATTTTCATTAGCATAAACGGCATCTCCTGGTGGAGCTACTACCCAAGCACCCCCAGTGGCGGCAATGCGATTTAAGAAGGCATCCGATAAAACCGGAATCGCTGAATAAATCACCCGGAAGTTTTCGAACTTCTTAACCGCCACCGCCACATGTTTGCCGTCGGCAAAAGTTGCCAGGGGCGTAGCTTCCGCATCCTGCACGGCAAAAACCGGAACACCATCCTGCGGGAAATCGATCAACATTGATGAATACACCAAGGGAAGCGCCAGACGGTCACCGGTTCCCAGCAGTAACTCATGTTTGGCAGGAAGCGTATAGGCCGCCTGCTTGCCTTCATAATCCTTCAGGTGAATTCCGGTAAGTGTCTCGATCGTCAGCCTGGACTTTGTCCGTTCTTTACCAGTCAGGGCATTGGCTGTATAAGGTTGCTCTTGATCAATAATGCCCGGAGAGCCGATAAAGACCAGCGTATTGCCATCACGTTTCAGCCCTTCAATATATTTACGTTGCGTCGCGTTTATTGCCATGCAGTCAATGAACATGTAGACTTTATGCTGCGGGATTGGTTTCACGCCGGCATCGCTCAGCAGATACAGCCGATATGGAGTACCTGAGGTATTCAACTGAACCCGCTGTTTGGTAATCCCCGAGCGCATGATTTCGGCAGTGCGCAGCGTATGGTAAAAGTTGGTATCTTCGCTAATGAAAACACCGACGTCAGCCTTTGGAAGCCCCTTGGTATGCAGGTCCCGCTCGAAAGCCGCTACTGCTTCAGCTATACCGCCCATGATCCGGTCGTCCCGGAACCACTTGCCTGCCAGGTCGTACCACCATGTCCCCAAGCCGAATGCAAGCATCATACCGCTTTCTCTGCGTACCATAGCATTATGTTCCTCTGGAGATTCGGCACGGCCATAAGCGAAATTCTCCACCGGCGAATTCGGTCCGGAACACCATGATCTCCAATCCTGTTCCGTCAAGAACATTTTTCCATGCAGAAGAGTGGAGCCGAAGGTATTGCGGACACCGCCAGAGTATCCTTCCTTGCGGATGCGATAATCAGCGGGGCCGGTCAGGTAATCAATATAAGGAGACGTCAGATAGGATTTCAGTGCACCATGATTATAGACTGTTCCGGTGATGTCTTCGTAATACGTTCCAATAAAAGCGGTTCCATTTGTGGCTTCTCGCAGGGTCTTTGCCAGAGAAAGTACAGTTTCCGCCTGTCCTTCGCTGGCAAAACGGTTATGATCTGCTACCTGTTGAGAGTCCACCAGGTACTTATCGGTCCAGATCTGATCTACGGTTGGGCGTAGCGCCGTTTCAAACGTGACGGCAGGATCATTCCATGCGGCACGCAGTTTGTCCACATTGCCTTCGTATCGTCGGCTCAGCCAGTTTCGGAAACTGGCCATGCCTGCCGGCGAAAAATCGGCAATATGCTGATTCTTGTAGCCATAGTCCCAATCGAAGAACTGACCGTCCGAGAAACCGCACAAATGATATCCGACGACCGCTTTGCCCAGGTCCGATGTTTCCAAATGTTCCACCAGTTTCCGTAGAGCCATGGCTGCATCTCGACGGTATTTTTCTGATACCAGGCTCGGGCCGAAACGCTCCCCTTTGCCGGGTGGCTCGCCTCCGAAGCGAATTGTGTGGAAGTCAACTACTACTTTGTTGCCGTTCTGATCGGCGCAGACATCATCGGGATTCTCGCTACCCCATTCCACGTACGGTTCGCATCCCAGATATATGATAATATTGGCCATCGGGTCCACGCGCAGAATGCGCCACATCCACTTGTCCATATCGGCAAAATCATACGTATCTTTGCCTGTCCAAAACCCGCTGCCGTAAAGGTTTTTTCCTGAGGAAACCGACAATAAGAAGGTATGAACCCCGGCGCGCTTGAAATCCCCGTACTGCGACAGGCGTGGATTGAACCAGCAGCCGTTGTAGAACGCTGGAACGATCGGTTTGCCCCCGACTGTAAAGCGCGGCCTGCCGTCGATGATCTCCATTTTGGCATTTTCGCGTTTGCGCTCATTCACGATTTTGCGGATTTCATCGGTAAGCGGCGGAATTATTTCCTCCTCTGGCTCAATATAGTTTGGCAGTGGCTCGATACCGCTCACCGAATCATGCGCCCAAGTCGGACTTAGTGGGCGTGGAGCCGGCGAACCGCATTCAAGGCGCGCAACGTTGAAGTCACAAGCCCCGTTTTCCGCTACAATTTCGACTTGAACAAATTTTTCTCCGGCAGCAGGTGTGAAACGAATCCGCATCCATTGCCATTCTCCGGCCGGGTAACGCATGTCAAACGGCATGGAAACGTAGGTTCCGGAGTTGTCTGTGGTCCGTCCGGCTTTCGCCTCAGGTGCAGGCAGAAGCTGGAGCCGCAGATAGATTTTAGCATAGGAACGTTGGTTTAACTTGATTTGCGCGTTAATCTGCTGTTCCGAAGCATCTTGCAACGCAATAGCCTCCGACTTGAAAACAGTCGCTCCGACAGGCAGAGGAGAACGGATCCGGAAATCGTTACTTTTCGAATCACGGTTTACCTCGGCTTTTTCCCCGTGCAATGTCCATTGATATTGGTGAAGCCAATTCGTCGAATCGCTTTCAGCTCCTTCAAGTTTCAGTTGCCCGTAAAAAAGCATCATGATTCCACCAAAAAACAACAGCAATTTACCCATTGTCGTCCTCTGCTTCACACGCTGGCTAAGCCTTATGCTTATGGCCCCCACACACGGATGAACCCGGCTTCTTTATTGATATCCATGGACCAATAGAGCGTACCAGCACTTTGATCGTATGCATCCCAGCGAGCTTGGTTATATTCCGTTGGTTGCACGTGTCCATCCAGGAAAACAATATTCATCCAGATGTTATGGCGGCAATCGTTCAATCCAACCATAACCGAACACTTGTTAAGACTGGCACCATCGGCGTTATCAGTAACCAGAATGGACAGCGACGGCTTCTTCCATTGGGTGAGTCTCGTATCGACCAAACTGCTATAATCTGGAATGGCATATCGGCCAATCATCAGATTTTGGGTATAGCCCAGTACTGCTCCGGTGTCTGCCAACACCGGCGCGGTCGAGGTGTTGGAGGGACATACAAAGACCGCGTCGCCCGACTTCATCAAGGCATTGATAAGCCCAACCCAAGAATTATTTCCTGTATAGGTGGAAGCAAGGTAATCATCATAGCCCTGTGCATACATCATATGGCCTAAACCAATTTGCTTCAGGTTCCCTGTGCATTTAACTGATTTTGCGGTTTCTCGTGCCTTGGTTAAGGCCGGCAGCAGCATGGAGGCGAGAATTGCGATGATCGCAATGACCACCAGAAGTTCAATCAGCGTAAAATTGAAGCGACTGCTGTTGATTGTGCGGGTTGTTGTCTGTTTCTTTTGCATGTCCCAGTTCTCCTTGATTTATTAATTAGTACCTGACTTAGAAATTGCTAAAGAACGCAAGAAATTTACTTTGCCTCCCACCTCCTGTATTTATCATTGTGATTTTTTGCACAATTTCTTGTTACGAGTTCCAATAGGCACCGCCTTTTTTCTCTGCCGCTTCTCATTCATTTTGCACAGTCACGATCCGGCGCAATGGAGTATCCCAGTTTGCGTTCTGCAAGCGGGTTTGGATGATTGAACATGCTTCCATCGCCAGTTGCTCAAGCCGCTGATCCATAGAATAGACCGGAAATGGAGCATACTGCGTGACCCATGTACGGTCACAGGCAATCAGAGCCACATCTTCCGGAATACGTTTTCCGGCCTCCACTGCCGCCCGCTGTATTCCATAGGCCTGCACTCCGTGCCAAGCCAGTATGGTATCGACTTTGGGGTTTTCCTTGAAGATCCGGCAGCCGACTAGATAACCATCCTCGGCCTGTGAGCGAACGTTCGCAGATGAGCAATATAAATCGCGCTCGGGTTTGAACTCCAACGGCATATCCTGCAGCCGTTGCAAAATATGGGTTTTAACCCGTGCCAGGGTGGTTTCTGACATCCGTTCCTGGACAAAAGCCAAGTGGCGTTTCCCTCGCCGATATTGCTCCTGTAAAATCTGCGACAATGCCTTGCCAAATTCCAAGTTGACCAGATCATAATGGATTTGCTTGGAGTCTGGGGTGCCGATCGCAACTAGCGGAATCCTGGCGTTCCATAGGTGCTCTACAACATTGCCAGTATGTTCAAAACAGGTAATAAACGCAGCCACGCCATCACAACAGCCGGTCAACATCATCTCGAGATACTGCAATTCCAGTTCGGGTTTTACCTCATAATCATAAATCACCACATCGTATCCATTATCTCCAGCGTGTGCTTTGAAACAGCGGATGAATTCCGCATAAAACGGATCCGAAAGATCAGGCACGATCACTGAAAGGATACCGGTACAGCCTTTTTTTAATGCTTTTCCGGCAAATGACGGCCGATACCCCATCCGGTCTGCCAAAGCACGGATTTCTTTCTTGGTTTTGGCACTGATTTTCGGATGATTGTTCAAAGCACGGCTGACCGTCGGGAAACTTTTACCCGATGCTTTTGCAATATCTAGAATCGTAACCGCCATTGGTTTTACCTAAAGCAAACGTTTGCACTAATGACATAAGCTACTGTAACACAAAAAACATGAAAAGTCAAGTGGCATTATGAAATTTCGTTGCGATTGTACGCGATTGTAACGTCAGCGAGATAGCACCTGCAAAGTATTGGTACAATATCTAAACGGAACTTGCAATTGACTGCGACTATTACCAATGGAAATTACATTCATCCCATAGGCAGCAAAAAACGGGCATGTTTAGCCGGATTTCACGCTTGGGCAAACCTTTTTTTTCAAGAACTCATTTTCGATTTTTTGATTTTCCCCGCTCGACATAGAGGCCGCAGGCAGGATAGGCAAAGCAACTCGATCGCTCCTGCCCATCGGCAGAAAAAGTCGTCAATCGGGCTTGAAAACCGGGATTATGCGTAGTCAAGGTCTTACAGCACAACCTCTAAATAGAGGGCGTCCAAAAAGGATTTTCTAACCACGGAATACACAGAACATTTGGGTTGGACCGATCGTCCACAACCCAGTTGAAAGACTCAATCCACAGATTACACAGATCATACAGATGCCGCAGATTTTTTAGGGCTCACTTTGAAAATGCGCTCCTAAGACAAGAAATCTGCGCTAATCTGAGTAAATCTGCGGATAAAATAAAAATCTTTCCTAAAAAACAAGAAGTCGAGTGA
>JAAZKR010000174.1 GCA_012799725.1 Oligosphaeraceae bacterium
AGCCATAAGACAATAGCTCCGCCGCCCATAAAATTCGATCTGTTTGACGACAGCGGCTGGATCGCCGCAGCAAGGCCCTACCGCAATTGGTATCAGAAGGCCTTTGCCGAAGAGATCGCCGTGAGGGACGCGCCGTCCTGGGCTGACGACATCATGGTCATCGCCGACGGCGGCAACCTAGCCCCTGGGTTTGAAAGGCTTCCTGACATGTTCAAGCCTGAAAACCTGCTCGTGCAAATCTGGCAGCCCAGGAAGCTGGGGTTCACCACGGGTGTTCCGGACTATACGCCAAAGGATCATTACCCGGAATTGGTTCAGAAACTGCATGATGCCGGGTTCAAGGTGATGTGCTATGTCTGCTCCCTGTGCGCCGTATATCGCAGCTCCGCATGGGATCGCGACCAAGTCGGCGAGTTCTTCCTGACCCGCAAAAACTCGATTACCAACTACAACGGCAATGAACACGCCTTTGATGAAAACCTGGTCGGAACCATTCGCGCCGCACAGGGCGAAGACCAGTACGCCCATTTAAAGCCCAATGCATTCCTCTATGGCGATCCGTTGTCCAAGGGCTGGCGGGACTATTTCTGCCGGGTCATCAGGGACATGAACGAACTCTGCGGCACCGACGCGAATTACCAGGATACATTGGGCTGCACCGCCGATGTCGGCAATGGCATTGTGGATGGGCTTGCCGGCGCCGAGGGAAATGCCGCCTTTACCCGTGACTTGCAGAAGAAGGTGGCTGTGCCGATGGCCGCCGAATTCGGCTCGGCGCCCATTGCGTTCGGTGTGCGCTGGCCGCTCAATACCGCGCGGGCCTGGGGAGGCGAGCGCTTCCGCGCATACCGGCGTTCGCGGCAGCACCCCATATCGCCGTTCCTGTTTGGATACCGCACCTGGGTCTCCTCGATCCGTCATCAGAACGATGAAGTGCGCCACACGGTTCTTGCTGTTTCCGATGCGCTGTCCGGCTTCGGCATGATAGGCACTGACATTCCAAATCAGACCGAATACGGTTTCCTAGGACAGATGCTGCTTCGGGCCAAGTTGTTTGCAGATAGAAAACTGCGCCCATGGTACCCGGAAAACCGCTATCCGGAAAATATCCGGGCCATGTATCAGGACCAGGATGGAAAAATTTACCGATACTACGATGATGGAACTTTGCAGAAGATGCTCGATCCGGAAGGGCGCGCTGTCTATGGCCGTTTGCATGGTGCCAGCAGCCTGACGGAGCATGATCTTTATATTCCTCGATATCCCATTCAGGATGAAAACGGCGCCTACAATCTCGATCCAGCTAAACACTATGCGCTTTTCCCCAAAAAGGAACTAAATCTTCCGGTCAGCATACTGCCACTGCCCAAAGGCATTTTGCTGAAACGATATTATACAACGACAAATTTCGCCTATGTTGAACTGGATGCGGCTGAGGAGCAGGAAATTAGTGCCACCTTCCAGATCAACGAAAAGAATTACTGCAAGGCTTATCTGAACGATCAGGAAATTCCCTTTGCCAATCCATTGTCAATCCGCTGTCCAGCACCGGCCAGGCTGCTCATCTCGAGTGGTCGGGACACTGCTCCGGATACCATCCGCAACATTTCCACCGATGACGGTTTTCAACATGGTGAGGGCGAATCGCTGGCGACCGTTAGGAAACGCAAGATGGCCGGGCGCACGATGTATTTTGTCAATTTTTTCAATGTAAAAAGCCTGGATTATCTGTTGACGGTTCCGGAAGATAATAATACCCTTGAACTCTGCCTGGTCAACACCCAGGCAAGACATGGCAATGGCAGCATTGTGCGTCTGCTGGTCAACGGCAGGGAAATCCGCTCTTTTGACTGCACGCAGCCTAACCCGGAATGGACCAAGTACAAGGATGGAGTGCCCAGTCACTTTTTTGATCAGCGCATGCGGCAATGGCTGGTTCCGCTGAAAGAATAT
>JAAZKR010000026.1 GCA_012799725.1 Oligosphaeraceae bacterium
GGCTTTACTTTTTCAGTCGGAGGCGATATGGAGCGCCGGCGGCTCGTCGGCATGAAGCCGGCTTCCCTCTCCCGTCACCGAAAAATCAAAAAACTTTCTCATAGTAGTACAGAAGACGTCCTGTTCACCAATACGGTGAACGGCATGAATTTCACAAATCTCTGAAAACAAAGGAATTAGGACTAAAAATCAGCTTTGGCTGTTTTTTTAGGTTGATTGGTTGGGACCGAGTCCAGCTACAGCACCTTGAGTCCTTCAAGATATAAGATCAGTGTGGGGGAATAGTTTTTGCCGTCGCCGATGGGGGTTCCTGTGAAGGGATTCAACTCCTGCCGGTATTCTCCTGGATGTTCAAGAAATGTTCGCATCCATCTGCGCAAAAGTGCGGTGCATTCGTCCTGCCGATGATATTTCTTCAGCCAGAGTAGTGCTCGTAGGCTGGTGAGCGCCTGTGTGTTGCTGCCCCAGCAATTTACGGGAAGCGCACTGTTAAAATGCGGGTCAGAGACGGAAACCGAAGGGTAGGGGAAGGCAGTCATAAAATGACGCTCATCCTCGAAATACTTTCTATAGAGCCTGTCAAACTCCTCTTGTGACAGCACCTCGTTAAGGAAGAGCCTGGTGAGATGTTCTGTGCGATAGCGACGGAAACCATTGCTGTCAACATCATAGTAGTAGTCGTCTTCGGCGCAGTATAGATGTTTTCTGATGAGCTCTTGAAGCTTCTCTGCCTTGGAACGCCAATAGACCGCCTCCTCGGGCATTCCCAGGTAATCTGCTATTTCAGCCAGGGCGATACGGTTCCCATAGCACATTGCTGACAGATCAACAGAGAGCACCGGCATCAGTGGAAGGTCTGGCATATTCGCGGCATCACAATCGGGGCAGCATCTGGGAATGCCGCCGTCGGTTACACGTGGAGAATTGTCATGCCCGGTGTCATATTCGCAGTACATCTCCACCAAGCCCGTGCCACGACGATTTCTATATTTTTCCATCCAGGCGTCATACCGCGCTGCGACATCATAGATTCTGCGAAAATCGTCAATCGCCCGGTTGGTGTATTTCGCAACTTCAAACGCACAGCGTGCAAAGGGATAGACGCACTGCAACTGCGCATAACTTGCGTTTTTGTGAGTAATTGGCAGGTGGTATGCGAGTAGTCCATCTTCCCTTTGTGTGCGCATGAAAAGCAGCTGGCTGGACCAGGCAGCATCGGGTGCATATTCCGCCAGGAAAAGATTATCCTGGTTATGTTCAAGCCAGATGCCGTTATAGCCTGCGCCAACAAGTAGAACGGGTTCATCCTGGGCCGCGATATGGCAGACATTCCCCAGGAGGCTATTCAGTACATCGGGACGACGCGCCAGAAGCTCCTTGCGTTCGTCTTCGGAAAATTCAGTATATGGAATCATTCGTCACAAACCTTTATTGCATAGATAAGTCAGCAAAACATTCAGGGCATAACAGAAATTAATGCTTGGAGCATTAGCTTGCAAATTTGTACGAAAAATTTATGCCGAAAAAGAGTCGATTTACGTATGGGCTCTGTCTTCTGTAGTGCAGGGTGCAGGGTGCAGGGTGCAGGGGGACGTCCGACCTGTCTGACAGGTCGGACGGGTGTTTTTATTTTTTCTTTGCGATTTCTTGCAACCGTACTTGACACAATGCGACTTTATGATAAATTGTATGCAGGAGCGAAATACCATGCAAAGCATTGACAAAAAAATAAATAATTTTCTGAACAAGCATCGGGTTTTCAACACTTTCGAATTGGAAAAATCTTGTGGTGTAAGTGGTTATCACACCCGCAACGTACTGTCAAAGCTACAGCGCGAAAACAAGATAAAGAAGGTTCGCAACGGTATCTACACTGTACTTCCAGAAAACGCGCATGACGATTTTACGCCACCAGCATTGCTAATAGCAGCAAAGATGACTTCTGACGCAGTGCTTGGCTATCGGTCGGCGTTGGCATTCTACGGACTAAGTCGAAGTGCCACCTCCAGTCACACTTTCATATCCAAGCATCGCATCAAACCACACCATATCCATGGGATGCTATTCAAGCCTTGCCTACCGCCAAAACAAGTGACCAAGGGTGAAAATATTGGCATTGTTGAGCATGTTGCCTGGAATACACCAGTACGCGTGGTCAGCAAAGAACGACTGCTGGCTGATTCCCTTGACCGGCTGGACCTCTCCGGCGGCTGGGAGGAAGTTCTCAATGCCTTTCGATATGAAAACGCTTTGAACTGGAAGAAATTGCTGGCATATTTGTGCCTGCTTGCCAACCCTGCGACATCGGCACGCGTAGGTTATTTTCTTGAACAATGCAGGAAAACGATGGAAGTGCGAGAAGATGTGTTGCTTCAGTTGGAAAAAATGAAACCGCGCATCCCTCAACATTTTTTCCGCTCCCGCAGGATAGGCAAACTAAACCACCGCTGGAACCTGTACATACCAGTGGATGTGGCGGCAGCAATTACCAACGAGAAAGATTATGCGTTTTGAAGAAAATGATATCTACGAAGTGCAGGCTGCAACATCTTTTGATTTGCTCTGCATCGAAAAAGTACTGCGGCTGATGAGCATACTTGAAATCATTTTCCATAACGATGAACTGGCTGGCAAATATGTGCTGAAGGGAGGTACCGCACTCAACCTGTTCTATTTCCGGATGCCACGTTTGTCCGTTGATATTGATCTCAACTATCTTGGCCTTGAACGCGAAACGATGCTGGCTGACCGCGTCAGGCACGAGAAGATACTGAGTGATTTGCTTAAGGACAATGGCTATGTCATCAAAAGAGTGCCATCAGATCATGCAGGTGGAAAATGGCGCCTGGGTTACACGAGTTTCACTGGACTACAGCAGAATATCGAACTGGACATCAACTATATGCACAGGATGGCACTCATGCCCGTTCAAATCAAAAATTCATTTTCCCTGGGAATGCAGTCTGTGTCTGGTGTCAGTGTCCTTGACATTCACGAACTCGCCGCTGGCAAATTGTGCGCATTGCTGTCCAGATGTAAGCCCCGAGATCTGTTCGATGCCGCCAAACTGCTTATTGAGGTGCCGTTCAATCGTGAGCAGTTGCGCCTGTGCTTCATTATCTATGCCGCATTCAACACACTGGACTTTAGTACAATCCATGGTCTTGGAGAAATCAAGTTCACTGCTGGACAATTCAGACAGGAACTGATAGCAACACTTGCCACCAATGTCAGGAGAGATAATCCTCAAGAATACCTTGAACAACTGGTTGCCAAATGCCATGATGGGCTTTCCCTTATTATGCCGTTCTCAAGCAATGAGCAGAAATTTTTGGCATATGTCAATAAATATGGCCAGATAAGACCTGCTCTGCTGACTGATAATGCTGACTGGCATAGAATGATACTCAACCATCCAATGCTTTTATGGAAAGTATTCAATGTCCGCAAACATTATGGCATGGAATAGACTGCTGCTCCCAGTTTTTAGATCACCGACAATGCAAAGATAGCCTTGGGGTGGGCTGGTACCTACAACCCAGTTGAAAGATTAATCCGCAGTGACAAAAATGGGTTGTGGATGCAGCTCATCCCAAGAAATAGGCAGGGGGCAGGTTTAAAAAGTGGCGCGACCGTCCCGGTTGCGATTTCTGAACTGTTGCAGGGGCGTAATGCTCTGATCATAAATATTTTTCAGACGTCATCACCGCACAATCTCCCGATTGCTTTCCCGAGTAAGACTTTTCCAAAGTGTAGTAGTATTTTGAGAGTTCAGGTTTGCCGAGGAAAGCACCTAGTCCATTCGAAAACGACCGGAAACGCGGCGTTGGCGGAAGGGGAGCAGGCTGTGGGGGAATACTCGTTACTTAAAGCTTTTTCAACCGGTAGGGCAGCTCCGGGTAACC
>JAAZKR010000175.1 GCA_012799725.1 Oligosphaeraceae bacterium
CAGGTTATGAGCCTGACGAGCTACCGGGCTGCTCCATCCCGCAATAATGTTTGTCTGTCACATCTGTTAATATAGCAGAACTTCGCTATTTTGCAAGTTGCAGCGGTGAAACAGTGAAATTGTGCGCTGATCGCCCAGACGTAGCCCCAGCTTTCTCTGCAATAATCAATTTTCTTATTTGCAATTCTGCGATAATTCATTATTTTTGTTGTTCAACAAAAACAAACATTGCACATACTCTGAACAAGAAACATGCCATAACAGACTGGGTGCTGACCAACCTGAATGCCTTTCTGACCGGCTATGCCCGGCGAAAGCTTAAAAATGTCAGAGCCGTGCTGACGGCAGCCAGGTATTCTACCAGTCGGAAGAACGCACAAAGGACTGATTGACCGTCTGCAAATCAATGTCGATTTCACGGCAAAGTTTGACTATGCTGGACGCAGGGACATGGCAATAGTCTCCGTTGGCATCTCCAGTAGCAGTTATGCCTTAGCAAGGCCGGAGTTTTGTCTTGACATGAACAATAAAATCGATGAAGTAGTGACCGCCAACAATCTTCGCTCTGCGGCGGGGAGCCGTTCCTATTTACGCGGCAAAGAGTATTTCCAGAATGGTGCAGTGCGTCATCTCTACTGCAACAGCAAGCAGTTGACGGCTGATGTGTATGGGACGCATGTCTATCGGGCACGTATTACCAATAAAAACGGGGGTCTTGACGGCAAATGCAGCTGCCCTGTCGGGCGTGACGGCAATTTCTGCAAGCATTTGGTCGCGCTGGGGTTGGCCTACCTGAACAGGCGAGAAGACGCAGCGGCGGAGAAGAATAAATCTGCTTTCTCTTGGAAAGGATTTCTAAAAAAATGCGATAAGAACGAACTCATCAGAATCATTCTGGAGATGTCGCCAAACAACTCCGATGTCATTGAACGATATCGGATGATAAACCTGCCGTCCAACAGTAACGCCAAGCTGCGCGAACTCAAAAGCAAGGCAGACGAACTTTTCAGGCTGGCCGAGGACTTGGAGGAGTATTATAACGATTATTGGAACGGATATGAAGATTACGACAGCACAGACAAATTCAATGAGCAGAGCGAGCTGCTGCTGAAAGTCTTGGAGCGGCTTGCCATAGAGGAGGAATTCGAACTACTTTGGGGGACAACTACTTACGCTATCGGAAAGTTTTTGGACTCCTCGAATGCAGAAATGGGTTCCGTGCAGGAGTTTACCTGTGAACTGACCGAGCATTTTCTGGAGGCTGTCCATGCGCAAATCAAGCCCTATGATGAGGTGTTCAACCTTTTCCTGAAATGGGAAAGCAAAGGACGGAACTTTGGCTATGGCGTCATCTCTAACATACTGGGAGGGCTTCCCACCGAAATCAGGGAGAAATGGACGGTTGGCGCACTGGAGAAGTGGCGCAGTTATCCGCCCTGCAAGCTTGGAGATTACACCTACGATGAAGAGCGCCGCTATATCGAACGGCATTTGCTGGCTTGGGCTGACAAACACAAGGATGATTGTCTGAAGCTGGAAATTATGGAGAAGAAAACGCATTGCTCACACGATGTGATTGAGCTGGCAAAAGAATACCGTCGCCAGGGGATGCAGGCAAAAGTCATTCCTTTACTCAAAAAAGCACACAAGGAGCTTGGCAGATACACTGAGATAACTGACTTGCTGACTGAGGAACTGCAGAAAGCTGGCAACGACGACCATGCGCTTAAACTGGCTTGGGAGGAGTTCACAAAAGAGCCAATGTACGACACAGCGCTGAATCGCTTGCAGAAGGTATCTAGCAAGATGAAATGCTGGCAGGAATACTACCGGAAAGCACTGGACTTTCTGGAGGAGCTGGACAAAAAGGGAAGTGAACACAAATCAGCTTCTTTTTATTATCACCAAGACAGCATACGTCAGCGCCGCGTGGAGGTACTGTTTACCCATGCGGATCAGCAAGCTGCATGGAAATTAGCACAAGGCGCAAACCTTTCCAAGGAATGCTGGCTGAAACTAGCGGCCTGGCGGTCAAAGGAAGCTCCGCAAGAAGCCGCCTCCACCGTAAAAAAACTGCTGGATGCTGCACTGCGTCCTACTGGGGAAAATGCCTATAGCCATGTAATCCAACTGCTCCATATTTACCGTAAGTATCTGCAAATGGCCAACTGCGAGACTGAATTTTCCGCCTGCTGTGCCAATATACGCCGGGAATATAAGCGGCGCAGGTTACTAATGGAACAAATGAATGCCGCGAAACTGTAAAGGTTCAACCTAAAAAAGCTGACCTTCCCTCTTAATGAATGCAAAAACAAAAAACCGGTTCTTGGCATGTCAAGAACCGGTCAAATATTTATCCTAAAAAGCAGTTGACTTTTCCTCTTGACCGATAATCAGAGCTTCTTCCGATGCGGACTGAAGCCAAAAGGCGGCTATGACTGCCCTCACCCCCCAGCCCCTCTCCCAGAGGGAGAGGGCAGCATTTCCAGCCTGAACCCGACAGACGGTTGTGATGGAATCATTTCCTCCAACCCCGTAACGCTCATCAGGCCAAATACGGACAGAAGCCAAAAGGCGCCTGGGTCCTGACAAGGGCTGCACCATGCATAACCTTGGGTGACCGAACCCGTAGAGTGAGGGA
>JAAZKR010000176.1 GCA_012799725.1 Oligosphaeraceae bacterium
AAAGCAAAGAAAGCAAAGAACTAACCGCAAAGAAAGCAAAGAAAGCAAAGAAAGCAAAGAACTAACCGCAAAGGACGCAAAGAAAGCAAAGAAAGCAAAGAACTAACCGCAAAGAAAGCAAAGAACTAACCGCAAAGGACGCAAAGGACGCAAAGAGCGCAAAGAAACTTGGCGTGGGCTGCCGCCAACAACCCATTTTTTAACAACGAAAAGGCATGAAAATTTTTTAGGGTTGTGGCTTTGCCGGCTGAAATGGCATGCCGATTGGCAGTCCAGTTGCTTGTTTTGTCCGACCGATCGGCGGATTGGAATAACATATTACGCCGTAGGCGTTTACCCATGCTTAAGGTAGGGAATTCCCCAAAGACAGTGCCTTGTAAAGGCAGCACAATCAGGCAGAGAAGTGCTTATATCCCAACGACTTGGAACTTTCTTCCCAGAAAAATCTTTCTGGAAAAACAAGAAGCTCGGAAATAGTAGTACGAAAAGATACAATTTTTTATGGCTGTTGTTTTGACGGATGGAGTTGCACGCAGATTCGCGGTCTAGTCTGTTGCTTCTTCCAAGGCGCTATAATTCTTTTTTGAGAGTTTCTACATTATTTTGATTTTTATCGTCGGCATGCGGCTCTGACTTCTCTTTTTCCCCTTCAAAACTCGGGAAAAGGAGCGCTTTTCCAAATTGTTGCAAATAGTCCTCCAGTCTGGTGACCATAGGCAGGCGTAGTTTGCGACGGCTGCATTGGTGCTGATCCGTTCGCTCTCCCCCAAACCATCCAAAATAGCGGAAAAGGCCGAGCATCAGTGCGGCGATCAAAAACATCAGGATCAAGCAGGCAACATACCCCCAGCGCCACTTCAGTTCAGGCATGTGCTCAAAATTCATGCCATAAACCGTGCCGACAAAAGAGATAGGAATAAAGACTGTGGAAATAATGGTCAGCACTTTCATAATTTCGTTCATCCGGTTGCTGATGCCGGACAAGTACAAGTCCATCAGGGAATTGGAATATTCCCGATAGGTATCGAGGGTTTCAAGTATCTGCATGCAGTGATCTTGGCAGTCTCGCAAGTAAGGCCGTGTACGTCGTCGTATCAGGCCGCTCTCATCCCGTTCCAAAGTGCTCAACACGTCGCGCAGGGGCCATAATGACCTGCGCACTTCCATCAATTCACCTTTCAACGCATGAATCCTTGTCAGAAGCTGTGAGGTACTGTGAATGGTAACCTCCTCCTCGAGAATATCAAATTTATCCCCAATATATTCAAGCCATGGGAAATAATGATCAATAATTGCATCGAGCACAGCATAGAGCAAATAGTCCGTGCCCTGACTGCGCAGACGGCTCCCATCACGGCGCAGGCGAAAACGTACCGCATCCAGGCAGTCGCCGGGACGTTCCTGCAATGTTACGAGCAGGTCTTTTTTCAGAAAAAGGCTGATTTGTTCGCTCTCGGTCCCCTGTTCATCCCAGTGCAGCATTTTTATACAGACATAAATATGTCCTTCATATTGGTTGGTTTTGATACGCTGCCGGGTGTTAAGTGCATCCTCGAGTGCAAGAGGATGGATATTGAGCGTATTTCCCAGATCATGAAGCAGCTGAATATTTCCCAAGCCATTGATATTCAGCCAGGTCTGTGCATCAGGAAGACGCAGTTCCAGAGCTTCGGCCAAGGTGGCACAATCATATTCGAACAATTGCTCCGCATTAAACTGCATGACCTGGATACGATCCGCCACCAACGCGTCTTCTGGAGCACGGAGGGTGCCCGGAGGAAGTCCCGGAACAACATTGTAATGCAGCGAATGGCTGGAAGAGGACATCCCCTGACTCCTGAAAACAAACCAAGAACTCTGAACCGCCGGACGGAATAGACAGGGTGGACGAAAAGCCGAAGCCCCCCCCGCACTACGCACCTCGCCCCCTCGCAACATTTCAGCAGTGGGAGTGCAAATGCACATCACAACCGGAACATGACTTGCACCAATTTTTAATTCTGGACAAGGATGATAACAAGCCATCAGCACCATCGCTGATAATCCGGCTCCTTTCCGAACAATCCTAAACTATACACGCTAATATTCGTTTTGTCTGACTCGTAGCAAAAAAGCTACTGAACCGAAATTGCAGCTTCTTGGCCATGCGACCCAGCTTCCGGCGCAGAAGAGTGAGACCCGGCGGCATTCAGGATTCCCTGAGTCATTCCTGCCATTCGTCCGTAGCGGTGCCTTTGCGCAAGCGGAATCCCTTTTGTTGTCACAATGCAGGTCAGGCTCCGACTGATCGGACTGATCGGACCAATACTCTTAACTTAACGCTCTGTAACCACACAGACGACTCAACTGCGTAAAGCCGACCTTTGTGTCCTTTGCGCTCTTTGCGGTTCAATGAAAAAAGATTACCGCAAAGGACGCAAAGAACGCAAAGAGCGCAGAGAACGCAGAGAACGCAAAGAGCGCAAAGAAACCCCTTCCGTCAAAGCGGCAACCCCATGGAAAATTCTCCTTTAATGAAACCCACTTTTGATCCTGTTTCGAATGAAGCTATACAGAAGCTGTACAAAATCCAAAAATGTGTTTTTTTGCGATCTATGGGATGAATGTTAAGGTTAGTAAAAATTAGTTAAAAATTAAAAGTTGGTTAAAAATTAGTTTTTCTGTGCCTGCCTCCTTGTTTTTCTTTTTTTTTGTTGTATAATTATAGACGTACACTATTGTATGTCGTGTTTTAGGTCACGAAAAGGTCAATCCATGGTTGAGAAGCGTGTGACATTAAAGGAGATTGCTCGTTTATGCGAGTTGGCGCCGACGACGGTGTCCAGCATTTTGCATGGGCGCAAGACTTATTGTTCACAGGCGAAGATTGACCGGGTGCATGCTTTGGTGAAGAAATATGGTTATCGCCCTAATGTTGGTTACAACATCATGACTGGGCGTGCGACCAATATTGTTGCTGTGGTTTTTTCTCAGAAACGAATCACTCAGCATGAGATGCTTCGCAATCTGTACATGAATCTTTGCACAGGTTTGAATGAACGCAATTATGCAATGTACACGGCAGTTTTGTCGGGCGAGGATTCCGAGCAGAAATCACTTATACGTTCTCTGGAGGAGCGTGGTTGCCGTGCCTTTCTTTTTATAGGCACGCCGAAGAACTATTCAGAGATCGAGAAGTATTTGCTGGATAAAGGGCATCGTATGCTTGGTTTCAACAATCGTCTGGCTTCGGATGGGGTTTATGCAGACCAGGAGGGGGCTTATATCCGTTATCTGGATTTCTTGGAACTCGGAGGACGCCAGAATATCCGTTTGGCGTTGACCGAGGAATACATGAGCAATCATCTTTTACCACGACTGCCTGCGGAGCGTCAGGCTCGTTACGCAGATTGTGGAATGAAGATTGACCGCGTCGGCTTTGTACATGGAAATAGTGCACTTCACTATTTTCGTTTGGGATACAAGCAAGCGCAAGAGGAACTTCAGCGCAATCCAGGAGTCGAGGCGATGCTTTTTGCCACGGATTATCATGTGCTCGGGGCGGCAGCTGCCCTGTCCGACATGGGCAAGTCGGCAAATGCCATAGAGCTGTTTGGAATGGACAATGCCGCCTCGGTCTGTTTTTCGGGAGTTCGCATGACCACAACGCGTTTCAATATGGATGCAGCAGCCGACCTGCTGATGGAACGCCTTGTTCATTTTAAACCTGGAATCCAAATGCTCCCAGGAGATATCGTTCATTATCCAGACCCAAAAATAACAAATTTCCCATAGTTAAGACTGTTTCATAAGCAAGGAATCACAGAAGGAATCTTGGCGCGAACCGACCGTCCGCAACCCAGTTGAAAGACTCAATCCACAGATAAAGTAAAAATCTTTCCTAAAAAACAAGAAGTTGGGAGATAGTATCACAGAAGGAATCACAAGATGAAAAGGCACTTTACACTAATCGAGCTTCTGGTCGTGATAGCGATCATCGCAATACTGGCTTCTATGTTGTTGCCGGCCTTGGGAAAGGCTCGCGACAAAGCAAAAACCATATCTTGCACTTCGAACCTGAAGAGTATCGCCATGGCGGAACAGATG
>JAAZKR010000177.1 GCA_012799725.1 Oligosphaeraceae bacterium
ATAGTCAGGGTCTTACAGCACAATCTCTTATAGAGCCGCCACCCGATGCCTTGTCCTGAAAATCTGCGTGCATCTGTATGATCTGCGGACAAAATGCTGCTTGAATACTTTGGGACGGGGTTGGCTATTTTTGGGAGCCGTGCTCTGTAGTCTATGGGACGGCTGTGAAAAACGACCTTGCGAGAGTGACTTAAGGGGTGTTCAAAAACTAAGGCAATATTTCTGGAATTATTAGAGAGGCTTCCATACGAAGCACGGCATGCCCCGAGAGATACATCATCTGCTTTTTTTACTTTTCCCATCCGGCGACAAATTCCACTTGGTCAAAGCATACACCGGAATATTCACCTGCCGAGAAATTGCGCAGGATGACGTAGCATCTGACGGCTTTTGCCGGAACCCTTCCACAGAACGTATAAGATTTCCATTCGTTCGTATTGCCCATCCAATAGAAAGGGACACCCGGTTCCGCAACCGCCTTGCCGGCAGCATCGAAGAATTGGACATACGCATATCCGGAATCTCCGCGTTGCTTCAAACTCAGCACATAATCGCAACCTTCCGTCACCGCAAAGGACTTCGAATTGATGGAATGGAAATTCAACTTGGGATCACGGACAAGTTTAGCACAATATTTTCCTTCAGAGGGACGATCCGAACACAGGAAATCTTTTCCTTCCCAGTCCTCGACTTTGCCATTGGCACCGATTTTCTCAAAATTCCCGTTTGCGATCCGATTTTGAGCACTGAAGAAGCGGATGCGTCCAAAGTACTCGGGAGAATAATTATGGAATGCCGCAGAGGGGAACATCACGAAATAATCGCCGAATTGGTCATTCCCGTGGGTTTGGCGACGGTAAATCTGGAAGATCATTTCGGGAAGATTATTCCCATTGCAACCCAGAT
The DNA here is from genome assembly GCA_012799725.1 of Oligosphaeraceae bacterium. GTDB lineage: Bacteria > Verrucomicrobiota > Lentisphaeria > Oligosphaerales > Oligosphaeraceae > JAAZIY01. The sequence continues at coordinate 907 of JAAZKR010000177.1, forward strand.
CGGACCAGGGAATAAATACCGTGCTGGCATATCCGTCTTTTGCACGAGTCTGCTTGAGTTGGATATTTCCGTTCCACGCCAAGTCAGCAGCCACATTTATGTCAGCTCCGCGAGAACTATCCATTATGCATCCGCCCGCCGTGATGATATATTGGAGATTCTCTTCCCTGTCACGGGTACTCAAGAAAATTTCCAGACAATCATCCAGCCATGCTTTTGCGTCATCACGCTTCGAGCATCTTGTTAGGATGCGATCCATCTGCGGCTCTTTGCATTCGATATGAAGCGCCATGCCCTCGCGGTTCGCCAGCGCATAGACATTCGTTACACTTTCCGGCGGGATGTCGGTACGTCCGTCTTTCCAGATCAGGGTATATTTTCTGGCAAAACGCCAGATGCTTTCCTGGGAATAATCCATGGGAATCTCCTCATCCGCAAGAACCATTCCCATGTATTTCCCCTGGTCACGGAGCAGATACATCGTCTTGAAAAACGGATCGAGTTCCTTGCGAAGCAGACGGACTCGCTCGCCATGGACGGTATTTCCCGGCGCGGCCTTTTCAGCCTTATCCAGAAGTTCGGTGAATTGATCCAGATCCTCTTTGGAATACATGGTCGCTTCGCCATTTTTCAGGAACAGCCTCTGACTAGTCTCCCAAAACTCCTTCATCTCGGCAGCGGCGGAACCATAGAACAACCGGTAATATTCCTCCAGCATCGCTTTCAAATCCAGATCAGGATCCCACAGCAGCTGACAACGGACATAGTCATTCAGGTGAGTACTAGCAGGCAGGCCGTTGTCGTAACGGGAACGGATCAGCTGATCCCCGCCACCGGACGAATAATTGGCCTGGCTGTTTTCTCCTATGACATTGTTGTCATGGTTGAAACGAATATTCTGCTGAAGGATTTCCGGATAGAAAACCGGGATGCCACGCATTGGCGGGATGTGGTTGTACAACGGATACGTCCAGACGCAGACAGGAACCTTTTTCGCTGTAAAACTCTTGATCACCTGTTCAATTTCGGCGCGCACATGCGGTTTGCGCAAATCCTGACGCATATAGCAGACGCGGACGAGCAGATTGGGGGGCAGGTCCATTTCCGGAGCCATGCGATATTTCTCATAGGCTAGAGTACCAACATGTTTTCCGGGATGCTTTTCCGCCACCAGTTTGGCGATTTCCGTAACGTGATGATAGACCAGATTGGAGAATTCCCCGTTACTGCCGAGATGCGGCGACAGCAGCTTCCGGCAGTTTTCACATTCACAGACCCGGTACATGCCATCCTGCGGGACGATCGGAAAAGTTGTATAGTCAGGATTTTTATCAAAAAACTTGATGGCGATATCGGCGAAGGCCTTGATCCCCTCTGGATTGGTCATACACAAGTTGCCGTGATTATTTGCCGTGGAAAGCTTGTCCAAATCCCGCTGGCCGTCTATAAGCGCGAAATATTCTGGATTGGTCTTTTTGTAGCGCCCCATAAAGTGGTAGCTGTGATTGATGAAATTGTTTTCGCCGCCCGAGCAGAGCCGATATTGCCAGCGCAGAAAATCTTCAGAAGCATTACGCAACCAGACGGCACTAAAGATGCGTTCTCGGAAAGCTGGAGCTTCCTGATATTGCGTGACGGGCAGAGTGAAGTCCGGCGAGGTCGGAACAACATCCCCGAGTTCCCCCGGCATGTAGTGACGGTTCCCGGCATACTTTTCCAGAATTTTATAAACACCGTTGACCGTCCCTTTTTCGCCAAACTTGTAAAAGTTCAGCTTGTCGTTGCAAATAGTGTAATGCTGACCGTAGTAATTTTCGCTGGTCTGCGGCTTATCGCGCCCGGCAATGACAACATATTCCGGCGTCGCCTTGAAGAAATATCCGTCATACTTGATATTTTCCACCCTTGCTCCAAGTTTTGCCGTCCGGTCCGAAAGCCCCAGATATACCGGAAGCATTCCGGCCGGCAGGGTGTCCTTGCCGGAAAGAATCTGGAGTCTTGCTCCTGTTCTGCGGGAAAGCATATCCTGCAATTCTTCTGCGGCCTTTTTAGTCGAGGGATTATTATTTTCAACCAGAATGACCGCTTTTGCCTTTCCGTCCTTTACCAGCGCGACCTGCTCCGCCGCAAATGCCGATGCGGAAATCAACGCACAAAACAAACATGACAGCATTTTCTTCATTTGAATCTCCCCTCATACGCCCTCATGCAACAGTGCGTAGACTCCATTTTGAATATCCATTGTGACAGCCTGAAAATGAACCGTGACACTCTACTTGGACCAGGCCCAAAAAGGGTTCCGCCCCCATATTATCCGCAGATTACGCAGATGGACGCGGTCTGCTTATCACAAATCAAATTACAACTCAACTAACGAAATCGAATCGACCACTATGCGACTGGTCTTTTCGGCTGGCTCGTCAGGATAGAACATGGGGCCTTCAAATTTGAGACGAACCCAGACATCCAGTTTCTTGCCGCCAAATGCCAGATAATTGAGCATGCTGGCCTGAATTTCCCATGACCGAGTGAGGTAGATGTAGTATCTCTGGTGAAGGTTGTCCGTGCCAAGATGCAGCCATTGAAAGCCTTTTGCCTGGGGAACCTTGTCCCAGGAACGTTTCAAGGTTGTCCGGGCAGCAACTGTATCATAACAGCCCGCCTCGAATGGCAGAGCAAAAAAATCCGGACGCCGGTCACATAATACTTCAAAAGCACATCCTTCGCGAGCATCCGGATCCTTTATCAGGCGCATGCATGGATTGCTGTGCAAGGTAAGCGAGGAAGCCGCAAAATGCTGTACTGTCTTACCATTGAATTCTGCTGGCTCCGGAACCTGAATAGAGGTATCGCCCATGTTTTCAACGAAGGAAATTTCGCTTTCCATCATGTTTTTAGCATGTTCAACCTTATCAGGAAGAAAACGTTCTGTATCAGCCAGCCAGATACGGCGCATATCGGCAGCAAGACGCTCACGATCAATAGGAAACGCGCCGCTGTGTTTTTCTCTCCATAATTGCGAATAGCGTGGCAGGCGGCGTCCTGTAAGACTGTTAAGCGGAGCACGCGCACGCATGACATGCGTTTCCAGCACCCTGTTGCCACGAACGGCTTTTTCTGCCTCGTCAAATAATTTATGCGCCTCCAACAGTTCGTCCAGTGTATAAAAATCAAAACCGTGGGGTCTATGATAACTGCCTAATGGCATTTCGGTGCTCGCTTCGGCTTTTTCAACCAGTTTGCGCCAGGCGTCAATGTAGGGCGCTGCGGCACCATAATAGCCTTTCAGGAATGTCTGGCGAAGCATCTCAAAGTCAGCGTCCGGATTTTCCATTATTTTGGCGAATAACCAGAATTTCATGTCATAGCAATCATCTTCAAAGTCCGAATTGGACATCTCCATGAAAATAGCATCGAAATTGTTTTTGCGATAGAAGTTGCACAGGTCCTGAATCCCCATGTCACTTGGATATGGCCACCTGTTCAGAATATAGTCCCAGGACATCAGATGCTTGGCAATACCAGACCACTGCTGTACGGAGTTGCGATACTCCGTAAAACGCTTGGCATCTATGGATGAACAAGTCAAATTTTTGTTGCATAGGCGAATGACCACATTGTGTCGCGGCATAATTTTCTTTGGAGGAGTGACAGTTGCCTGATACGCCAGGGTGGATACCAGGACATCCGGATAGACCTTTTCGACAGCAGCAGCCACTTCATTGACATAATCCATCAGGATATCTGTCACGGACAATTCTTTTTCCATTGCCTGGCACTTCTCACACTGGCAAAAACATTTGCCGTCATTTTGCGACAAATCGAAATAGACCGGGCATGGCACCCCTTCGGCCAAGGCATTACTCCGGCTCCGCCGAATATGCTGGAGCATCATGCGTATGGTTTCCCTGCGCATATCCTGGTTGGTCAGGCATAACTGGCCGGTATATTGTCCGCCATCGCGCTTTCCATGCACAAGCGACCAGTATTCCGGATTTGTTTTTCCTGTTTCAGGTCCGAAATAACGCGCAAACGTGTGAACAAAATATGGCGGGCCAAATGTGCGGC
>JAAZKR010000027.1 GCA_012799725.1 Oligosphaeraceae bacterium
AACGCTCATCAGGCCAAATACGGACAGAGGCCAAAAGGCGACTGAGCCCTGACAAGGGCCGCCATACATGATCCCCGCCGGTTGCTATAAGCTGTTACGCTCCGGATTCTACTGTGCACCTATCAAAAACCAAGCCAGTTTTACATCATCCCTCACGGGAAAATGACTGAAAACGACAGCTTTTACCTAGCCGAAGACCGCCAAACTACAAGAGACCCTGAGCCCTGACAAGGGCTGCACCCGAGGCAGCGCCTAGAAGGCGTCACTTCATGATGAATTTGCCGTATCGGCTAGGGAGGAAGCCGAGTGAGGCCACTTCGAAAGAGATTGTATGACAACGATTAAAGAAAAGTTGCCGGCAAATCTTTCATAACAAGAAGAAATCGAGCAATAGCAGCACGGGAAACATCCTGTCACCAACAGGGTGAACAGCACAAGTCTTGCAACTGTCTGAGAATAAAGCCATTAAGACTAAACCTCTGCTTTGATTGCTTTTTTTAGGTTCATGCGGGCATTTCCGTCCAGCAGTCTTTTGACAAAGGATAGACCGCCGTTCGAGTTGATTTCTTCTGAACCTTGCATTAACTCAATCATTGACAACCTCGTTGGCGAGTGGAATTATGATGTTTTGACGATAACGTAATATACTACAAATCAGCAGGTTGTCAACTTTTTTGATCTCTTTTACAGAAAGTTGCTTCACGGATTCAGGTGTGAGAAATGTGGGCAACATGCCTTGGTATTGGCTTGATTTTCCCAATCAGGAAGTCAGCATTTCGTTCAACACCCACCTTTTGAAAGCATATGCCAGGACATAGGACGATGAAGTGACCACCTTTTGCAGTCAACTTGCCGAAGCCATGGTCAGCGGAGACGTTGAATCGTTGCGGAAAGTCCTTGAAGTCTTTTTCGCCGGATTCCCGTATGGCCTTCACAAAAAGAGCGAAAACAACTTTCAGAATATCTTCTATTCTCTGTCCCGCCTGTTAGGCTACTACGTCGAAGCGGAATCGCGCACCAGCAACGGACGTATTGATGCCGTAGTGAAAACCGATCAGCGGATTTGCCTCTTCGAGTTCAAAATTGATAAAAACGCCGATGAAGCCCTGTCGCAAATCAAAAACAAGGATTATGTCCGAAAGTATATGCTGTCAGGAAAAAAAGTCTATCTGATCGGAGCGAGTTTCGATACCTGCGGCGGACAGCTTTCCGACTGGCAAACCAAACTGGCAAAGCCCGAATAATACGATTTTGCCGGTCGGAAGTTCTTTAATCAGAAGCCCGGGGCCACGTCTTTCAGGGTGCGGCCCCCCGGGCTGTACTTCTCTGCTTTTGCCGCTGATGGTCTGGTTATTGTTATAGACCTTCCTGGGGCATTGCATTGAATTTACGCAGTACCGGTGCTGCAAAACGTGACAGGAAAAGCCGCAGGCGGTCGCCCTCGATGGTGCCCAATGTGACTTTGCTTTGAGCCTGCTGCGCCAATTGCAGGATTTGGGCGAGAACTTCATCCGTATAGATTTCCTTGCGCAATCCTGCGATGCCGTCTTCCGGCCAACGCACTTCCGGAATATCGACAATATCCCGATAGGCGGCTCCAGCGTAACTCCCAGGCACGTTTTTAACGATGCCGTTCAGATACTTTTCCTCGAAAAGCTGCAGCATTGCCACGACTTCGCCATCAGCTGCCCCGTAAAGATTTTTTGCATATTCTGAAATGATCTGATTAGCGTCAAGGGAGGGATTCCACATAAGGCGGTGATTGAGGTAGATGTCCAAATGGGCCTGGAAACCGTTGGTCACCAGGCACTCCATATAGATTCCATTGACATTGAGATCTTTGAGCTCATTATAGAAACGCCCCGCCGCCCACAGACGCAGCAAAGGAATTCCGTCATATTGCGGGCGGTTGATGAAATAGAGCCAAAGCCATATGCCATTATCGGTATATTTGCGCCATTCCCTGAGGTCTTCAAAAAAACGTTTCATGGCCGCCCCGTCCGAACTGTTGCCATTGGGAATGGCGGTCAAACCAAGCAGCAGATTCGCCGGCAGCTTGCTGATATTTTCGGGCATCTCGCGCCACATCGAATAGGCCAGAATGGTGAAATACTTATTGGGAAATTCTTCGAGAGTTCCTTCTGCGACAGTGCGGAAATGATCCCACATGATGCGCGAGTATCGCCCTGGAGAAAAGGTGTCTTCGCCCGGCAGGGATGGATCTGTCGCTTCAGGTGCCGACTTTTGCAACATTGCCTTGCATCGTTCGCAATGACACCCCGCGCCGTAATGATCATTGGGCAGCAGGGAAAAATAATCTCCCTGTGCGCGGTTTGGTACCCAGACTGCATTCCATGGGGCATTTTCCATCTCGCTGGCTTTTCCACCTGAGAAGAAGACTTTGGCGTCGGCGATGATCTGTTTAGCGACATCGGGATTCGAGTAACAAAGGGAGCATTTGTGCTGACTTTCCGCATAGCGGGTACCATCAGGATTCATCGCAAAATATTCTTCTTTGCGATTCTTTTCGTTCTGATAATAGCGATAGTAGTAGTGCAGCATGCCAATGGCATGATTCTCCGGCAGGTAAGCTGTTGATTGACGGCAGCGCAGAGCCCATAAATTGGAATCCGCGCGGGTTACGCCGATTTCGGGGTAATCCGGCATCCGCCAGGTCTTGTATTTTCCGTGACTGCGATCCCCAAATCCTGCAGAATTGCGAAACATCATGGCCGGGTTTTCGATCAAATCCAATTTCTCGACTGTCAAAACCGGGCTTCTGGGAACATAGGTGCCCATTTTACCCGGAAAATACCAGCGTATGCCGGCGACTCGCTCGAGAAAATCATAAACTCCGAAAAGGGTTGCATATTCGGGTCGGATCAAGGCATTATTCCAGCCCAGGCCATTGATCGGGGGAACTTTTTCCATTTCGACAAAAGCGTCGAGGTCATAATCGGGATCATCCCGCCCGGCAATAAAGATGCGGTTGCCTTCCCTGAGAAGCTGAAAACCATCCCTTTTCAATTTGCTGACATCGATGCCAGCCGCCCGGCTTTCAGGGCAATCGCCAAGAACGATCGCCGCCTCCGAAGCAGGGGCCTGCCCGGTTATGGCAAACTCGGCCCCGGTCGCCTGTTGAAGAAACGTTCGCAATTCCCGCGCCGCAAATACAACCGGTTTGCAGGAGCCAGGTGGAACGACGATTTTCACCCCGGCAACCTTGTTTTCAGCCAAAGTCAGAGCAGTACCGGCAAAAGCCGTTCCCGCAAGAACCAGCAATGCCAGCCCGGCAATGGCCAGCCTGGACGAAAAGACCTTTGCTTGTAATAGAAAATGCTTCATGCTTGCTCTCCTTTGTTCAAATCCATTCAAATGAAAAAACCGTGGCTTTTCCGGCGCTGATTTGCAAACGCACTTCGTTCTGATGCAGAGCCGGCATTTCCCTTTCCCCCGGGCAAGAAACACGGACTTGAAGGGAATGGTTGCCGGAATACTCAGGCTGATGGCAAATCATGCCGGGAATTTCCCGATTCTCAGTATCAAGGACTTTGCCGCTCACCCAGCCATCTTGCCCGGCATAGGCATTGATTTTGACCCCCCTTTTGCCCTGCGGAACGCGCAGTGGAACAGTAATCATTTCTCCTTTGTCCTGCGCCTGCTGCCCGATAAAGCCGTCCTTCAAGAAGGAAACCCGTGACACGCATTTTTCCCCTTTCCCCTTCAGGTCTTCTTCATCATGACCGGTATTGCATGCCATCAGATACATGTGAATCCGGTTGCCATCCTCAATCATACCGACCCCCATGTAGAGTTGACGGGCCTGTAATTCACCAAAATTCCGCAAGCCAATCAGGGCTTCGTCATGCCGGGTATAATTGTTCCCGTCCCGCGAAGTGGCAATATGAATTTCGACATTGTCACTTTCATGGTTAAAGTACGAAGGAAATAAAAAATACGTTTCAGGGGCATAGGGATATTTGATTGCGGCCGAATTATAAAAATCCAGTCCCCGTTTGCAGCTTTCGCCTTTGAAGTAGTCCTCCACTTCATCGGGACGGGGTTCGAGCACGTTCACCGGCGCTGGGAAATTTTCGAAATCCTGGCTTTCCGTTCGTGAAACAATCCGGTAGGTACGGTGTCCTGTCCCCAGCATGACCGTTTTGCCATTTTCGTAGATCATATCCTTGTCCGTCCTGACGTAGGCGACATATTTTTTGATTTCATCATCCCAGTAACAGACATTGGTCGTATCGGTATACCAGGGTATGATCGGCTTCGGCGTGCAATTCCAGTGAATGCCGTCCGGGGAGGTGGCTCCGTATATTCCGGTATAAGCCATACGAATGAAGCGGTTTTCCGCTTTCATCCAGTGCGGCAGGCGCAGGCTGCCGCCGTGGATCATCTTGTACCTGGCCCCGGCGTCGGCCGTCGGGTCAATGAAAACCGTCGCGCCAATCCGTCCGCCCAGTACGATGTTATTATTCCTGTTACCGTCAACTTCATAGATTCCGAGGAAGGGCTTTTCCCATGTCAGTCCGTCACGGCTGACTGCATAACACAAGTAGTATCGGGTCGGACAGAGAATATCCGCAATAAACTTCTGCGGTACATCCAACAAATCCAGGCTGGCGCGTTCATCCTTTGTCAATTCACGCCTGCATCCCTCGCCCGGTTCGGGAGAGTGGATGCAGTACCACATTTTATAAATCCCCTCATCCTCAAGAACCGTCAGGCAACTGTCACCGCACAAGCCGCCACGTTCCCATGGACGATCAGCAAGCAAGGTACCTGCCCCTGTCGTCTCCGGAGGGCAAACCCGCAGGGTAAAACCTCTTTTACCGGCGATATACTTGTCGTCAAAAAGCAAAAAACGATCCTTATTCATATAAGTTTCCTTCTTTTGGAGAACCTGAAGTCTCTGACCGGCTTGATTTCGTTCAATGGTTTCTCTGCCACGGTGAAAACACATTACCATACCGGAACCAGGTATTTCGATGCGCCAGGACCCAGCCAGGAATAAGTGGTATTGGTGGTAATTTGTGACATCATCGCATAGTTGAGCGGCATTACATTGCCACCGGCCATCACCGCATTGGCATAATTGGAATGAATAAATTGCATGTGCTGCGGCAAATCCCATTGCCCGGGCGAATTGATGCCAATCAGGTATGTGGACGGCACCCCTTTTGTATAATCCCCATAGTCGGTAAAAGCAATGACCGAAGATGGATCCGTGACTTTTGGGACGATTTTAGCAATTCCGGCCAGACGGTAATTGTATGCGTAATCAAGGGTGGTAGCGGCCTCTGAACCGTAAACATTGGTCGGACAATCCCCAGGATGGCGACCACCCAATTCCTTATTGTACCATGACGCGGATGCAGAGGGATTAGCCTCAGCCAGATAACCAGGAAAAGTACTTTCAGGATTTACCCAGAAAACACTTGTTCCGGTCCACCAGTTCATCGGCATATAGTAATCCATGTTGTCATCCGTATACATGGCCAATGCGATGCCAAATTGTTTAAGATTGGACATGCAGGATGTTGATTGAGCACGGGCACGGGCTTTGGAGAGCGCAGGCAGAAGCATGGAGGCGAGTATCGCGATGATCGCAATGACAACCAGAAGCTCGATGAGTGTAAAATTTTGCTGCTTTTTCATGATCGGAAACTCCTTTTGTTGTTGGAAACGGATGTTCCTTTTGTTGTTGGAAACGGATGTTCAAAAAACCTTCTTTGGAATCCAATGCCATTCGATGTAAAATCTTCCGCAAAGTCACAGTCCTGTCTTTGCTGCAGTTGTCTGGAACCGTTCCTGTCTTTTCAAATCACCCTCCAATGGAATCTTTGCCAGGCAGTAAAAACATCGGGATCTTGATTTTGATCGGCTGCCCATCCGGATTGTGTATCAGGCGTCGCATCAATTCCATTACCTCACGGCAAAAGACAACGCGGGAAAAATTGACTGTGGCATAAGGGAGGTCTTGCCGTATTTCATAATCTTGGAAAAAAACGGATTCGAACTCATTCAGCAAAGACAGACCGGGAAACCACCCGGCAAACTCCTTGATCAGGTCATTTTCGTGGCCGGTATCAATGGCAACGAGAGCGGGACGTTGTTCATGCGGTACTTTCATCAACTTTCGCAACCTTGCCTGAAGATCCCCTTCCGGAGTCAGAGGCAGGATTTCCGGTTCGGGCAGGTCGTTGTAGCGGCAATAATCGCGTATTCCTGCCAAGCGGTCACTGTATGGCTTATTACCCAGTTTACCGGTGAGAACTTCTGCCGAAAGTAAAACTGCAATGGATGGGCGACGGCTGCTAAGATAACGCGCAGCAAGATACCCCCCATAAAAATTATCCGGTGTCACATAGTTCGAATCCATGTTTTTTTCGCCGATGCTGAGCATGACACGGGGCAGGGAAAAATCTTCCGGCCAGTCCAGATCGGTAGGATGAGTGCTATCCGGCATATAGATGATCCCAACCGTACCCTTCTCGGCAGTGGCGGAACGGAGAATGTCTTTGAGTTTGGCGGCATTGCCGATACGCAGTTGCCAGCCAGCCCGTTCGGCCTCGGCCTGAAGCAAACAAATGACCTCAAGATAAAGATTCCCCAAAAGATTGCTGTGGTAAGGATCAATGTGCATCAGGAAATGAAGCACACCGCCAGGAACAGCAATTTCCCTGCCGAAAGGCGTTCCGAGAATACCTTGCATCGGTTTATGCATGGCATTGTCAACATAAACTCCGCTGCCGCGACGGCATTTCACCAAACCCGCTTTTTGCAGATTCCTGATGACTTTGCTGATGGTGGCAGGGGCAACACGGTATTCATCGGCAAGACTTCGTACGGACGGAAGACGCTCGCCTATACGCCAGTGACCCTGCTGAATCCGTTCGCACAACTGCTCAGTCACCTGTTGGGCAATCCCTTTGTGCGTATTACCAGTGTTCATCTCAGATAATATTTTTTTGCTGGAAATTGTAACAGATAAAACTCTTTGATGCCGATACTATACTAAGAAAAAACGTGATGTCAAATCAAGTTTTAAAAAATACAATAAATTATCACACTTGCTATCACACTTTATAATACAATTACAATCCACTGGGATAGGGCATCCCCGAATATGGTGAGATGACAGGCATCAGGAACGATTCCCTGTTGTGGGCTCCAGCTCACCCCAAGCCTTTCCGTGGCTTTCGGTCAAGCCGGCCATGCCGGCGTGTTCTATGCAGTTGAGAGGTACTGCACATGTTGATTGTTCGTTCAACATGTAGTTGCGCCCTGGCGTGCGGCGGTGACAAGGCACGCGAAACTGGGCGCTCTGCCCTTGTGTCGGATGAGGGCGGGTGGCATCCGCCTGACAACGAAGTCGCGAGCCCTAACGCAAGTGAACCTGTTTCGGCTTCGTTACAC
>JAAZKR010000178.1 GCA_012799725.1 Oligosphaeraceae bacterium
GACGCAACCCGGGGTGGGGCCTCCCCCAAGAGGCAACGCCCGCAAGGGCGCCACAGGGGGAGCAGTGGATTTGCCATAGGTGATCCTGTAAAAAATGCTTCTGGCAGGAGTTAGTTTGTGTCGCCGGCGCTGGTTTCGGGGTGCCGCCCACCCCCGGTTCCCCCGCCCACCGGGCTCGGTCACCGGGGATTGTTATTATGCAGCCATTCGGGCTGGAAGGTGCCACTGTATTTTCACAAGCCAAATTTCAACAACATGATTTTTGCCACACTTAATTTATTGGTCAATAATCAGATAAAGAAAAAATAAAGCTCGTTTTTCTGAACCCGAGGTTCAGTTGTCTGAACTTGGAGGGCGATTTTGCCTTCGATACTCCAGCGTCCACAATCTCCATTGCAAAGAGATGAACTTCACTGTATGCCCGATGCGGATCAGCAACACTGTGGCGCTGTCTATCAATTCGTACGCGTCATCCGGTTTGCGATGGACGACGATCTGCCAGCAGTCATCTTTTTGCCGGTCTGGTCACATGAGACTTCCGTTCTTCAGTTCAGGATTTTGTCCGTATCTTCTCCTTCAGATTACACCTCATAAAGGCAAGTCCTGTATCGCTTATTTTCGATCGACTATAGTTTCTCTCTTGCAAGGCGTCTTCTCGCAAATATTTGGCTGTATATTCCATATTTTATGGCGGCATTATTAAGGTTTTTGCCGCACCGCATTCTTATAGTATAATACAAATTACATGAACTAAACACGGGCGGGAAGCTTCTCGTCTAGAAAAATCTTTCTGCAAAAACACGAGTTTTGGTGAATTGATAAAGGAGTTTTTATCATGAGTGGAATCATCCTGAATGAAGACTGCACTAATTTTTTCATGCTTCGCTCGGAAGAGGAGGTGATGTCGAACCTGACGGAATTGACGGAGCATTACTGCCGGGGGGATGTCAAGGAGATTATGCTGAATACCGGCGCAAATGTGACCTCCTATGCTTCCAATGTAAGAGAACGTTGCTGGGAAAATGTTGAATTCAGGGGTGAGAGAATTTTCTTCCAGAATCGTGAAATTGCTCTGGCAGAGCAGCCCACGATATATCGTTGGTTGAAGCATACAAAGATGCTTGCGGATGCTGGAATTGACCCATACGCAATCTGGATCGCTGACATACGGAAACGGGGACGTTCTCCTTGGATTTCCCTGCGTTGTAACGATGCACATAATACACCGGACCTGGATCACCCGCTCCATAGCAAGTTTTGGCGTGAACACCCGGAACTGTGGCGAGTGACCTACCGTACGATGGAGTCACTCTGGGCAGAGAGAGCCTATGATTTTGCCCATCCGGTGATCCAGCAGAATCTTCTCGCCTGGGTTGGCGAAACACTCACACGTTATGATCTGGACGGCATTGAGATGGACTGGATGCGGTTTGGATATCATTTCCGTCCCGGTTTTGAGCCTGAAGGGCGGGAGATACTCACGGCCATGCACCGCAGCATTCGCCAGATGGCCGATGAAGCGGCAAAAAGACTGGGGCACCCCGTGAAGGTTTCTGCCAGGGTGCCGGGACGGCCTGAGGATGCGTTTGAATTAGGCTACGACCCGGTTCGCTGGGTGCGTGAAAAACTCGTGGATATTCTGACGCCATGCCCATTTTTTTCCTCGACGGATACTGCTATTCCAGTAGCGTTCTGGCGGGAAATTTTAGGGGACGAAGTTATTCTGGCACCAGGCATCGAAGTGCTGGTTCGCCCGACTAATTATGAAAAAATCATCAGGACAACCAATGCCATAGCCATGGGACAAGCCACTAATTTCCTGTCGCAAGGAGCAGACCGCATCTACCTCTTTAATTTTTTCGACCGCTATGAATATCAGCGCAGCAACATGGAAAGCCTTGCCGAAGTGCTGGACAATGCCGGCACCCTGGAAAAATGCGCGGCCCATGCGCGCCGCCACTGCATCACCTACCCGGATACCCGTGCTCCGGGAAATCCCGAGGGGAATCGTTTGCCCGTCACGGTCAATAAATTTCCATCTGAAAGCATGCGTTTCGCAATTGGCCCCGCGCCTGGAAAAGAGCGGAAAGCTTACGTTATTTTAGGGTTCGAGCAAACGCACTCCAACCAGATGAAGCTTTTCCTGAATGGCGTGCAACTGCAAGAAACCGCAGAATTCCCGGACGACCAGAATACCAGGGTTTTCCCCATGCGTCGCGCATGGCTTGCCGATGGAACTGCGAAAAACGGGGATAATCTTGTGGAAGTTCATAATCTGGACAAAGAGCCGTTTGTCGTTCGCTGGGCAGAAATCCAGATCCTATAAACACACTTGGCTGAATATTCCATGTTTTTTGGCGATATTGTCAAGGTTTCGGGTAATAAAGATTGTATATTTCTCAAAGGGATAGTTTCATAATGAATGAGTACGTCATTTTCTGAAAATGCCGAAAAAACATAAGCGCGGAGATCACAATCATGAAAAAGAGATGCAACTTGTTTACTTTAATTGAATTACTGGTGGTGATTGCCATTATTGCCATTCTGGCTTCGATGCTGTTGCCGGCGTTGTCAAAGGCCAGGGCTGCTGCACAAAAAGCCAATTGCACCAGCAATCTGCGGCAGTTGGGACTGGCAATCCGTCTTTACTCCGATGATTCGAATGACTTATATGCGTACAACGCTGCACCAAGTTATCCGACTTGGGCGAAATGCCTTTATGAAAACAAATTCATCGAATCACTAAATACGGCCTATTGCCCCAGCATGGTTCCCAATAGATGCCCCAGTTCCGACATTGAATCATTACACACATCTGGAGCGCGCTGGCACCAGGTTACGTACGGCATGGCATATTGCAACTGGGATGCAGAACATACTGCGGAATTGATTGGAAGTGTATACTACATTTATTATGATGTGAAAAAAGTTAAAAAACCAAGCGATTGGTACATTATTGCCGACAGTTGTAGCGGCGCGGCTGCCCCAAATAGGGGCCAATCACAAATCAAAAGCGAAAATTGGGCTTGTTTCAATTTTCCACATAACAAACGCTGCAATATGGTCTTTTTAGATGGACACGTTGACGCCGTTGAATTTAATAAAGTTAGATCTTTTCCCCGCACATGGGCCAACTACTATTACTACTGGCACAATAGCACAGCAACCAAACCATAACGCTGCTGCTATGGGATAATCTCGGACTCTTGAAATACTGGAAGAGGTTCTGTACAACTTCCATATTCTTGACAAAGCCCACGAAAAGCAAAGGAGGCATGAGATGACGGAAAAAGTCATTTTTGTATTTGCCTTTATTGGCCTTGTATTCTTATCAACTGCACAGACTGTCAAGTTCACTCCTTTTGACAATGAGAAGAAGCTGATCGAGTATGGCTGGGACTCCCCGAATATTGGATTCGTAAAGAAATCTATTTCCGAAATGGAGAAAAAACCATTTGACGGTATCATTTTCAAGCTTAGCAACAACAGTGTCAGTTGGGTATTTAGGCTGGATCCGATAGACGAGAAACTTCTGGAACAGGACTTAGCGGATGCCGAAGGAATTGAATGGAACAAATTTACCGACAATTTCATTATCCTATATTGCGCCTCTGAACAAGACTGGTTTAATGACGAACACTGGGCACTCATTACGGAAAAAGCAAAAAAAGCAGCAAAAATCGCCAAAAAAGCCGGCTGTGTTGGTATTTGTTTCGACCAGGAAGCCTATGGCAGGAATCCATGGAGTTTTACCGATTCAGCACATGTCGGGACTAAAACATTCACTGAATATGAGGAAAAAGTCCGGGAACGGGGTGCGGAATTCATGAAGGCGCTGGAATCGGAATTCCCGGGGTTGACGTTATTGACTTTCTTCCAGCTCAGTTATGTCCAGGCGATTCTTTGGCCAATGAAGGCAGAGTTGCGTTCCGATGCACTTTCCAAACACCTATATGCGTTTTTGCCGGCTTTTCTCAACGGGATGCTGGACGCGATAAGTTCCGATGCGCAGATTGTCGATGGCAATGAATGCGCCTATTGGTACAATGACAGCAGTAATTACGTAGGCATATATAATCAGATCATGCAGCGCTCAAGACCTCTCATCGCTCCTGAAAATCTAAAAAAATACAGGCAGCACGTACAGGTCGGGCAGGCTCTCTACATAGATGAGTATTATGGCATGCGGGAAAATGGGCTGGGGTTCCACATGACCAACGATGAGAACAACCAGTGGATGCAACACAACACATACTGGGCCTTGTCAACATCAGACCGGTACGTATGGTGTTATAGTGAAAAAATGAACTGGTGGACTAATCAAAATGTCCCCCCAGGCTGCGAAAATTCCATTCGACGGGCCAAACAAAATCTCAAAGATGCCTGGTCTGGCTATATACGCGTTCCAACTCGAGAGGTAATGCAGGATATTATCAAGAGGGCGACTGATAAGAAAAACAAAAAATGATGATCTTGCCCCCGACTCAATGACGGGACGAGTTTCACAACTGCGAAAGGCACAAATTCACCTGACATGGCTGGCGCTCACAGCTAATTTTTAACCACGAAAGGATACGAAAAGACTTGGCGCGGACTGATCGCCCGCAACCCATTTTTTGTCCACGGAAAGCGCGGAAATTTTTTGTAGGGTTGCTGCTTTGACGGATGAGATTGCACGCGAATTTGCAGTCTAGTTGGTTGTTTTATCTGACAGATCGGCGGATTGGCGTAACGCATTACGCCGTAGGCGTTTACTCATGCTTAACCCCAGGCTTCAGCCTGGGGTGGGAAATCCCACCAAACACAGTGCCTTGTAAAGGCACCACAATCAGACAGAGAAGTGCTTATATGCCAATGATTTAAAGCTTTCTTTCCAGAAAAATCTTTCTGAAAAAACAAGAAGTTTGAGGATAGTAGTATGAAAATTTTACTATTTCTTGCATTAGTCACAATAATTCCGCAGCTTGCTGCTCAAAATACGTCTTCGACTGCTTTTGCCAATGAGAAAAAGCTGATCGAGTATGGCTGGGATTCCCCGAATATTGGATTTGTAAAGAAATCCATTTCTGAAATGGAGAAAAAACCATTTGATGGTATCATTTTCAAGCTTAACAACAACACTGTCAGTTGGGTATTTGGCCTGGCCCCGATTGACGAGAAACTTCTGGAACAGGACTTGTTGGATGCCGAAGGAATTGAATGGAACAAATTCACCGACAATTTCATTATCCTATATTGTGCCTCTGAACAGGACTGGTTCAATGACGAACACTGGAAACTCATTGCCGAGAAAGCTAGAATCGCCGCC
>JAAZKR010000179.1 GCA_012799725.1 Oligosphaeraceae bacterium
CAATGCCGGCTATGGATGGTTTGAAGAGAATCAAGCCGCCACAGAGCAATTGGCCAAGAGGCGAGAAGATGAGCAAAAGAAGCGGGAAGAAGAGCAAAAAGAGGCCGAGAAACTGGCTCAGATGACTCCTGAGCAACGTATTGCCTTGGAAGAAAAGCTTGCCGCCGAGGCGACTGTCAAGGCGTTTGTTGATGGGCTTCCTGTCAATGACCGTGAAGGCGTCTTGAAAGGAAAAATGGGCGGCATCGATCAGCTGTCAGAAGAGGATCAGCGCATTCTTTGCCGTGCAATCAAATGGCATTTTGCAAAAATGTGGGACAAAGATCGCCAGGAAGCCGAAAAAGCCAAGGGCCCTGATGACAAAAAGTTTGGCAAGGCCTATAAGAGAGTGGAAAAAATCAGGCAGGCAGCGGAAAAATTAGGAGAGGAAATGCCATGAAGATAAATCTTGATATCATCAGCCCAGCCTTGTGTGGTGGGGCTGTGCCAAAAGAAAACGCGGAAATCCGGGCGGCGTCCGTGCGAGGCCAGTTGCGCTGGTGGTTCCGTCTGCTGGGCGGATTCACGTCCTTACAACAACAGGGCATGGACGTGCGGGAGCAGGAAGATAGGATTTTCGGGGTGGTTCGAGACAATAATTGCAAAGCCGGAAAACTGCAAGTCAGAACGCGCATGACCAATAACGCCAACAGCGAAAGAAGAGCGTTTGATGAAAACAATCGCGCCTTTCCCTCTGGCAGCGGCTACTTCCTGTTCCCAATGCGAAATACAAAAACAGTCGATAACAGCCGGGCAATATTTTTAAACCAACTGCCCGAATTTGAGCTCTTTCTCAATTGGCGCGGCGATTCTGCCTTGGCGGCTGATATCGCCGCACTTGGCTATCTGTACGGTTATCTCGGTTCGCTGGGAATGCGCTCGCGCCGGGCTATGGGAGCATTGGCTTTTTCCAAAGATCAGGATAAGTCAATTCCGGCTTATAAAGACGTAATCAGCCATTTTGCCGCACCGAATAACATTACGGTCAAAGAACTTCCAATGCAGAATAATGACAATGCCATTTCAGTTCTGGCTTCCTGGCTGCGTTCTTGGCGAGCATACTTGAATGAACGCAGGCAAGAAAATAGAGGTGCTCCGGGCTTCGAGTATGCCAGGAACGATCATGATGTCGGATATGCGCCAGATGCGCAGGGGCGCCAGACCTACCGACCAGCCTTGGGGCTGCCGATCATCCAAAGATTAAAAGGTCTGAATGATACCTGCCAATGGGAGTTCAGCGATAACCGTGGCGGTGCGCGCTTTGCCTCACCGGTTATTTTACGTCCATACATCAACTCGGCAGGCACAAGGAAAGCACTGGTGATATTCGTCGATGCATACAAGTACCCTGAAGGGAACCAGGTTTATCTGCATTATGGACGTGCAAGGCGCCGTTCTGAACCCAAAGAATGCAGCGTCAGTCAGGAACTGTATCAGGCCATGAAGAACGATAGGCGCCTGGCAACTTTTTCGCCATGACGGCAAGCGTTTTCCTAGGAGTATAAATGGAGTCTGCTCATTCATCAAAAGATTTACCTGCTTCCCCCACAGCCACCAACGCCCTCCTGGTCGGTAACAGTTTTCCGTTGAGTTTAGTCCGTCGTGCTGTATTGATCCGGCCCTCGAGTCAGCTGGAGTTTCAAGCAGCCTGCGTTGGGCGGAGGATTGTCTCGTTCTGGGGGCATTCCAACACTTTGGCTGTGGCATCGGCCTTTGCCGGTTTCGATCTCACTCCGGCGTGTGTGCGGCCGGTATTGAGCTTGAGCGCGGAAGGTTTTCCCTGTTTTGCCGGGGAGGAGTTCCGTGAATGCTGGGTGTTGTCACCGGATTACAAAGTCAATTTCCGGCCTGCTGCCGGAGAGGAGGTGCCTGCTGATAAAATCTGC
>JAAZKR010000180.1 GCA_012799725.1 Oligosphaeraceae bacterium
AACATTTTGCACATTACTCGAAAAATGGAGAATTTCAGACAACTGCACTTCTGTGAAGTTGTGCTGGCACTGTTTTGGTTTTCGGGATGATTCATTCAAGCCTTGCCAGCACTTCTTCGAGCGGTTTCCCCGGCGCGAAGCGCCACACAAAAATGTCCCCGGGTTTCCTCGCCTCCGGGTTCGGTCACTGGGGTTATTATTTTGCAGCCCTCCAGGCTAAGAGGTGCCACTGTATCTTCACAAGTCAAATTTCAACAATATAAATTTTTGCCACACTTAAATTATTGGTCAATAGTCAGATGAAGAAAAAATAATGCTCTCTTTTTTGAACCTGAGGTTCAGTTGTCTGAATTTGGTAAAACTTCCAGTGCCTCGAAACCAGGAGGTTTTGAAAAAACTGCTGATCATGTGTAAAATAGGGCTAAATATGCCATTTTTAAATGCCTGTGGGATGGCTATGCTTTATGTTCGCCGCTTATGGAATAGCTCTGATCTTCAAAGACTTTTCGGACGAGTAAGGATGCAGCGCCGAGAGCCGCACTTTCCCGCCAGGCCTCCGATTTGCTGATGCTTGTTTCTTTGCGGAACGCAGGAAATACATATTCATCTATACTTTGATTGACTTTTTTGAAGAAGCGTTCGCCAAGCTGTAGTATTTCACCAGTTAGGATGACCTTGTCGGGAATCAGAAAACTGATCTGGTTGGCAATAGCCAAGCCTAGCCAGCGAGCGCCGTCTTCAACGATGTCCTTGAACTCATCCTGACCAGAGGCATAACTTTTTACAACTTCCGCAAATTTCAGTTTTGGGGATTTTTTCAGCGCGCGTGCCTTTTGTTCAATGACTCTGATCGAGCAGAGTGTTTCGAGACATCCTTGTTTCCCGCATGGGCAGGCTTCCCCATCTATCTTGTAGACCGTATGGCCTAATTCTCC
This sequence comes from Oligosphaeraceae bacterium, assembly GCA_012799725.1. GTDB lineage: Bacteria > Verrucomicrobiota > Lentisphaeria > Oligosphaerales > Oligosphaeraceae > JAAZIY01. The sequence continues at coordinate 936 of JAAZKR010000180.1, forward strand.
GACATTGGAGTATTTGCCGAAAACAATTTGTCCATCAAAAACGGTTGCGCATCCAATTCCGGCTCCTACGTCAAAGAGCAGGAAGCTGCCTCGATCCGGCGCATGATTAAACCAGATTTCATGGAGTGCACGGGCATAGGTGGCATCTGCAACCTGGACTGTCAAAGCAAATTTCCCCTCGAAGAATTTTCGAATATCGAAATAATCCAGCGCGGGGTATGCTGCGACATTGCCCAAAACCCTGCTTTCGCTGGAGAATGGACCGAATGTCGCAATGCCGACTCCAAGCAGCTTTTCCTCTTCACATGCGTCCAGCAGCCGTCTGGTGACCAACTCCATGGAATGAATGAATTCCTCTATGCCGAGTTGCTCACTTAGAAAAATTTCTTCCCGGACAAGAATATGCCCTTTCAAATCGCTCAGTATGCCGGTAATACGATGTGGTGCCAGTTCAATCCCGATTGCTTTCTTCCAGTCTGCAACCAGTTTTATTTGCTCTCGCGGACGTCCCCCGTTGGACTCGATAAATCCAGCTGATTTCAATATTCCTTTTTCGATCAGTTCACGAGTAATCCGTGTGATCGCCGTGCCCGGACAATTCAGCTCCCGAGCCAACTCCACACGAGAAAGCATATCACGGGTTCGAAGTACATTCAGAACGGAAAGCGTGTTGCGCAAACGGATGTTCTTTAATTGCAAAAGACCTTTTGCACACATGCGACTATAACCCTTTTATTTTCTATTGATAATAAATTGACGGAAAACACCGAAAACAAAACACGCCTTAATCTATCGTAAGGAGCTAAGCTTCTGTAGCACCTCTCCGAAACAACCTGATTTCGGGAGGTGTCCCACCCTAGGCTTCAGCCTGGGTTTAACATGGCTAAACGTCTAAAGCACAAAGAATTAAGCCTACTTGTCTTGTTCATGCTTCCCATGCACCCTACACAAGCTAGGCCACTTCTAACACACAATACAAAAGACAAGACAACTGCCTTAATCTATAATTAATTTTAAAATTTACAATAAATATAACTTGACAATAACTAAAACATCTATATAGTAATCAAGTGAAAATAAGTCTTTGCCAATTTTTTCCATGGTTGACCTTGAATAGGAGTTGTGATGAAATCATCAGTGTATGCTTGCGGCAAATTGGCCTTAGATGGCGGTTCTGCGGTGAATGTTGAGCCTTTCCCGTCATGGCCTTCGTTTTCGGAGAAGACTTATCAGATGCTGTCAGAGCCTTTGCGGACTGCGCGGCTGAATTACTGGAGCGGGCCCTACGGGAAGAAGTTTGAGGCGGAACTTGCTGATTGGCATCAGGCGCGTCATTGTGTGACTACGGTAAATGAGCACGGTGCATTTCATCTTGCGCTGGCGTCTCTAGGTGTAGGTCCGGGTGATGAAGTGATATGTCCATCGTATATTTATTTCCCCCCGATCTTTTCGATTTTGCAATTAGGTGCCTTGCCGGTATTTTCCGATGTGGACTGTTCTCACACTCTTGATCCGAAAGTCATCGAGGAGAAGATCACGGATAGGACAAAGGCGATTATCGTTGCCCACATGTATGGGATTGTGGCGGATATGGGAGCAATCATGGCCATTGCGCGGAAGCGCGGCTTATACGTCCTCGAAGACTGTACGGAATGTTTTGGCGGACTTTACAAGGGCAAAAAAACGGGCACGATTGCTGATGTCGGCTGTTTCAACTTGTGTCACACGAAGCATCTTGTCACTGGAGGGGAGGGCGGTGCGATCATCACCGACAATCCAGACATTTACCAGGCATGTTTTTCCCTGCGTGATTACGGCTTTGATACCAGCGATGGTTTCGATATGATCAAAGCGGAGCAGCAACATTTATATGTCCATAACCGTATCGGAAGCAACTACCGCATGACGGAAATTCAATCCCTGATCGGTTCCTGTGAACTCGAACGAATGGATTCATGGAATCTGCCTATACGCAGAAGAAACGGCCAATACCTGATAGATGCCCTGAAAAATCACCCGCTTGTTCTGTACTCTCCATATGACAGTGAGGAACGGCAGAACTCGTTCTGGTGGGCGCCCTTTGTGCTTGATCTTGATCAGCTGAATGTTTCGCTGAAGCAATTTCTGGCGGCCATGGGTGCTGAAGGGGTGCCTGTATATGGTCCCTTGTGGCCGGAATTATACAAGGAAGAAGTTTTGCGGGAGAAACGTGGATGCGGCTCAGAGAATTACCCATTCAATACCCCGGCGGCAGCGAAGATGGACTATGCGAACATGGAGTGTGCCACCGCAAAGTGGCTGGCGGAAAGAACCATTTCATTCTTTGCACATCCGGTCTATGAAATCAGCCACCTGGAAAAATATGTGGCCGCATTCAATAAGGTCGCAAAAGCATACATGAAATAAGAATCAATAAGAACGGGAATTTGCCAAAAGAATCAAGTCAAGAGGAAAGATCATGCAATTGGAAAAATTTACCGAGCAGGAAATAGCGCGCCTGGAAAAAAGTGCCCGTGAGCGGATCATCACTCACTGGGCCAGCAATGAGGACCTCGCCAAGGAACCCAAGATTTTTATCGGTGGGGAAGGCTGTTATCTTTATGACATCAGAGGAAGAAAATTTCTAGATACTTTTTCGTCTCTGATCACGACCGCGATCGGGCATGGACGCAAGGAGATCAAGGAAGCCATCGACCGCCAGCTCGATGCACTCGAGTTTTTCCCTAATTATCATGATGGATTCACTGTGCCGCAGATACGGCTTGCCGACAAGATTGCGGAGATCGCCCCCGGGGACTTGGAAGTATGTTTTTTCCTGAGCAGCGGCTCGGAATCGAATGAGACTGCCTTGCGTCTGGCTCGTCAGCATCACTGGGCTAATGGCAAGGCTCACAAATACAAAGTGATCGCGCGGCGTGGTTCCTATCACGGGACAACCTTGGGAACTGCTTCCTACACCGGTTTCACATCCCTGCGCGAATGCTTCGAACCCCTGCTGCCAGGAGCATTGTTCGCGCCGCAGGTGAAGTGTCACGACTGCGAACTGGGGTGTAAACCGGAAACCTGCGGCCTGCGCTGCCTGAAAGCAGTCGAGGACCTCATCAAATGGGAAAATCCCGACACGATTTCGGCGATGATCATGGATCCCTTGCCGGGGTCGAACAGTGGCTACCCCCCGCCACCGGCAGGATATCTGCAAGGTATTAGAGAACTCTGCAGCAAACATGATATCTTTCTGATCTTTGACGAAGTCCAGACCGGATTCGGCAAAACCGGCAAATGGTTTGCTTGTGAAAACTGGGGCGTTACGCCGGATATGATGAGTATCAGCAAAGCGATTACCAGCGGTTATCTGCCCTTGGGCATGATGGTTACCACGAAGAAAATCGCATCTGTGTTCAACGAGAAGCCCGGTGCCGAGTTCCGAAGCGGCAGCACCTATGGTGGGCACACAGTGTCCTGCGCCGCTGCCTTAGCCAATATCGAGATCATCGAGAAGGAAAACCTGGTCGAGCGAGCCGCAGATATTGGCCAATATCTAACAAAGAAATTTGCCGAACTCAAGGCACGGCACCGGATCGTTGGTGAGGTGCACGGCATGGGTACACTCTGGGCCATCGAATTGACAGCGGATCAGGCAACCAACAAGAAGCTCGATGTTGATGTCGGCACGTTTATCCGTGACTGGTGCTGGAAGAACGGCATGATCCTGCGCAACAACGGCAACATCCTGGTCATTGCGCCGGCTCTGATCATTACCAATGAAGAACTAGACCAAGTCGTTGAATATTTGGATCAGGCAATCCCGGCAGCCATCAAATACTTTGCCTTGTAATATGGCATTGTTTCAGGCTTCCAAAGCCCTGTGTTTACCAGATGGCGATGATCTTGCTGATCGTTTCAAGAAACGCAAGGTCTTTGTGGGCTGCATTACATAGGTAAAATTGGTTTGCAGGTTGATCTAAAAACTGTGGAGTGGTCTTCAATGCTTCAGCAAATCGCAAGGCATGGGCTTGCCGCTCATAAGCCGTTTATTAGTAACAAAATATGCGAATAGCCCGATTTAACAAAAGGCGAAGTGGATGAAGAATTTGGATTTAAGCAGTATAACTGCCATGGTATAGGAACTGGCTGGTCGCATCCCAGACCCCAGCTCCACCCAATATTCTCAGATCGAGGCAGGTCTGGGAACCGCACGGAAAATGTGCGTAATCGGAGAAGCCGCCATCCGCAGAACCGAAAAAACCATAGAACAGGAGTAAAAATGGGCTGTTTTCTCGGACTCGATGCCAGTACACAGAGCCTCAAAGCATTGCTGGTCAATACAGATAATGGGTCCGTCAGCGATGTGATTTCAGTGCATTTCGGAAAGGAACTCCCGGAATTTAACTGCCCGGATGGATTTTTGCCGAATGAGGACTCCAAGGTCCGTCATGCCGATCCGCTGCTTTGGCTTGCGGCTATGGATTTGCTGTTTCATAAAATTTCCCTTTCACGCTGGCCATTGACTGAGATCAAAGGGATATCGGGTTCGGGTCAGCAGCATGGAACAGTCTATTTAAATAAAGAAATCGGCGCTCTCCTGCAAAACCTGACCCCCGCCAAAAGTCTGGCAGAACAACTTCGTCCCGGTCTGAGCAGAGCTACAGCGCCGATCTGGATGGATGCATCTACTACTGAGGAATGCGACTTGCTCCGAGAAAAATTCGGAATGCGTATGCGACGTGATACCGGCAGTGACGCAGCGGAGCGTTTCAGTGGCCCTCAAATCATGAAATTTGCCCGGGAGGAAGCCGAGTCTTGGGCTGGTACTGGCAGAGTGCACTTGGTCAGTTCGTTTCTGGCATCGGTGCTTGCTGGAGAATCTATGCCGGTTGATTATGGTGACGGTGCCGGTATGAATCTCCTTAATCTGCATACTTTGCAATGGGATCGCGATATTTCGCAATTTATCGCACCCGGCCTGTTGGCAAAGCTGCCGAAGTGTGTGCCATCGTGCACGGTTCCAGGGAAATTACCAGCCTATTTTACAAAATACGGTTTGCCTGCCGGCATTCCTCTGGTCGTATGGTCTGGTGACAACCCAAGCAGTTTAATTGGTTGCGGTGGTGCCACGAGGGGTAGTGCAGTAATCAGCCTGGGCACAAGCGATACCTTTTTCGGGAGTATGGCCACTTTTTCTGAAGCGCCGCAGCGTTACGGGCATGTCTTTGGAAATCCGGCGGGGGGATTTATGTCCCTGATCTGTTTTACAAACGGATCGCTGGCTCGTGAAAAAATGCGGCAAAAGTTTTCTTTGAGTTGGGAGGAATTCAACCAGGCGGCAGAGGTTGTCGAACCGGGCAAACGGATCATGTTGCCATTTTTCATGCCGGAGTCAACGCCGACAGTGGCATCGCCCTGTGTCCACGCAGATTTTGATCTTGACAATGCCACGCCGGGAGAGTCTCTCCGGGCTTTGCTGGAATCCCAAGCCTTGACGATGAAAATACATGCTGAACTGAAACAGCCTCCTTCTTTCATTCGTCTGACTGGAGGCGCTTCCGCCAACAACTTGTTGCAGCAGATCATTGCCGATGTCTTCCAAACAGAAGTCTGCCTGGGCGAATCCCCTGAATCTGCCGCCCTGGGAGCCGCTCTTCGGGCAGCCAATGCCGTTGAAAAAATTCCTTTTGAGACTTTGACCAAGCAGTTTTGCAAAGTAAGCCGGCGCATCGAGCCGGTACGGGAACGCGCATCCGTCTATGATCATGCGTTGAACAATTTCCGGAAGTTGTTACGGAATGCGCATCCGGATAAATGATAACTAGGTGCCACTGTATTTTCACAAGTCAAATTTCAACAATATAATTTTTTTGCCATACTTAAATTATTGGTAAATAATCAGATAAAGAAAAAATAATGCTCTCTTTTTTGAACCTGAGGTTCAGTTGTCTGAAATTGTTCCCGGCGTATTTCTCTTCAGGAAGCGCTACTGACTCTTTTCCTATTTTTCTGTTGTATTAAGTGCGTTACGGATTTCGGGTTCAATGGCGTTGGCCCAGACCCGGTATCCCTTCGGGAAAAGATGGCACATGCACGTCCGATACAGGCCGGAAATCAGATTGCCTTCTTTGTCTTCAAACTGGTCACGCAGGTCCATGAAACATACATTTTTCATACTCGACAGGGCTTCCCCGACCAGCGTATTAGTAACGGGAATAATTGTGCGGTAGAAGCTGTCTCTTTCGCCCCGGGGGAATATTCCCATAAAGAGCAAACGTGTATAGGGGAACATTTTGCGCAGTTTCTTCGCCACGGCAATGATTCCTGCGGCGGCATCTTCTGCCGTATCGCAGGGATGCGCGTTAGTTATACTAAACTGATTGGTACCAATATTGACCACGATCAGTTTCGGGTTCTGTCCGGCAATTTCATCATGTTCCAAACGCCAGAGGACATTCTGAGTACGGTCGAAGCCATAGCCAATATTGAGAACTTTGCGCCGCCCATAATACTCCTTCCAGACTTCTGAACCATGATCTGCATTTGGCTCCCCTTCCCAGAAATGAGTGATAGAGTCGCCGATAAAGATGATGTCGAAATCTTCCTCGAGACTACGTTTTTTAAGGTGTTCATGGCGAGCATACCAGTCGTAGCAGTCATTTTCGATTTTGGGGACGGGGATACAGGAAGAGGGAAGACAGTTTTCAGGCATGGATGAAATTCCTTTTCAGTTGCTGCTTTATATAGTATATCATCGCTCATCTCCAATTCCCCAAAAGGCGGAAAAATCAAGTCCAACGCAAAACAATGCATTCTTAAGGAATTTGAGAAGGCAAACGCAACTTTGCAAGATAAACGCACATAGCGAGTAAAATTTAGCCTGCAAGCTACTTATAATATGAATCATCTTCTGTTTTTCTAGTCGCCTTCCGCTAAAGTTTCTCCGTTAGCTCTTTCGTTCGTTGATTTGACTTGTATTTGTAAAATTTACAGATAATATTTGTTTCTATAACACCACCGGCTTTTTTGTTTTTATTTCACAGTCATCCCATAAGCGGTAAAAAACGGCATAATTGGTTCAATTTCACGCTCAACAAAACCGTTTTTCCAAAAAGGCCATTTTCGATTTTTAATTTATCCGCAGATTTACTCAGATTAGTGCAGATTTTTTAGGGCGCAGTTTTCTTATCTTAGGAGCGCATTTTCAAAGTAAACCCTAAAAAATCTGGCGGACGATCAGTCCGCGCCAAGTTCTTCGTGTTCTTCGCGTTCTTTGCGGTTATCTTTGCGTTCTTTGCGTTCTTTGCTTTCTTTGCGTTCTTTGCGGTTATCTTTTTTTCTTTCACCGCCAAGCAAAGGGAAAAAATGGCAAAATCAAAACGATGTTGCAGATAATTCGTTTTTTTTGACTTTTGAACCATTGGCCTGCCCGGCAACTCTGTACATTACATCATAGTCTATGGGATGGCTGTGTTTTTATTTGAGGAAAGCAGCCCGCTTCTACGCAATCTGAATCTGTGAATAGCGAGGAATTATGTCAAGGATGATTTTAGAGCCTGCCCGACAAACTCGGGTGCTGGGCGAATACGATGTGCTTGTAGCCGGTGGCGGAATCGCTGGGGTGTCTGCTGCTTTGGCCGCTGCTCGGGCCGGTGCCAGTGTTTGCCTGCTGGAAAAAGCCTGTGCACTTGGTGGTTTGGCTACCATAGGTCATGTAGTGGTGTTCCTGCCGCTTTGTGATGGTCTTGGACACCAAATAAGCGGCGGTATCTGTGAAGAGCTTATCCGACTATCGGCAGATGATCTCAGTCAGCCGGATAGCAACATGGGACAAATCCCTATACCGGAGGCCTGGCAACAGCGTAAAGGCAGTATAGAGCAGCGTAGCAAAAGCAGATATCGTTGCAGCTACAATCCTATTACCTTTGCTTATAAAATGGAAAGACTGCTGCTAAAGCACAAGGTGAAACTGCTTTTCGATACACGCGTTGTCGCTGTCAGACGGGAAGCTGAACGCATTGCCGAAGTGATTATTGAAAATAAGAGTGGACGTAGCGCGCTGTCTTGCAAAGCAGTAGTCGATGCCAGCGGTGACGCCGATATTTGCGCCCTGGCCGGCGAGAAAACCGTGTCACTGAAAAGCAATGTGCGCTGCGGCTGGTATTATATGGCGGAGGGGGGTATTCCCAAACTGATACATCTGACCCAGCCTTTTGATTCGCAAGGCAGACGTATCCCGAGCAGCGGCAGAAACTATCGTGGCGATGACGGTGATGAAGTAAGTAAATTCCTGTTGGACTGTCGCTTGATGACCATGCAAGACTTGCAGGAGCGGGAGCGGAAAAGCGGACTGCACAGCTACCCGCTTGCCCTGCCGTTGATACCATGTTTCCGTATGACCAGGAGGCTGGTGGGAAGAAAGACCTTGCGTCAGCAAGACAGGCAGCGTTGGTTGGAAAATGCTTTGGGCATGTGCAGCGACTGGCGCAAAGTCGGTCCAGTGTATTGTTTGCCCTTGGAGGCTCTGATCGGCGTGCATAACGCCAATCTGATCACAGCCGGACGTTGTATTTCCTCCGCCGGCGATACCTGGGATATTACCAGGTCAATCCCGGTTTGTGCAGTCACAGGCGAAGCCGCCGGAGCCGCAGCTGCCAACCTGGCGCTGGATAAACTGCCTGGCTTCAGAGAACTTGATGTGCCGGCGCTGCAAAAATACCTGCGAAGAAAAAAAGTCATCATCGATAAAAAATTGCTGGAAAATTTTTGAGCAACTTTTTACTAGAGTGCTTGGGTAAATATATGTAGCGGCGCTGGTCCTGTGGCGGCGCTGGTCCTGTGGTGGCGCATACTTGCGCCACACCTGCTCACACCTGCCACACCTCTTTGAACCTCAGTTTATTTCAGATAATGATTTTATTGCCATCCGGTTTGCTAAGGCAGCTGAATTGGCTGTCGAATAGCTTTTGCATGGTTTCCGGGTTGATCAATTGCTGTGGGCTGCCTTCTTGCAGTAATCTACCATTCTTGAGCAGGAATAAGTGATCGGAGACTTCAGCAGCAGCGTTGATGTCATGGGTGACCTGCAAAAGCGTTAACTGCTGCTGTTTTTTTAATTTGAGCAGCAGGGCGTTGATTTCTTTCTGATAGCGCGGATCCAGGAAGGTGCCGGGTTCATCAAGCAGCAAGATGGGGCTTTGCTGCATAAGTGCGGCAGCAATATAGACTTTTTGCTGCTCGCCACCGCTAAGCGAAGGCAGGCTACGCTGCAGAAAAGCGCCAATACCGGTGCTCTCCACTGCGAATTCCAGGGCTTCTCGGTCTCTGGCGTCGCTTCTGTGCCAAGCACCATGTCGGGCAAAACGACTCAGCAACAGAAATTCCTGCACCAGATAATTTACTTGGCTGCTGTGACGTTGCGAGACAAAAGCTATGTGATGCGCAATCTGACGCTGACTCAATGTGCGGCTGTTGAGACCTTCAATATAAATATCACCACTATAGCCACGTTGTATGCGGTTGAGACACTTCAAGAGACTTGACTTGCCGGCGCCGTTGGGACCCAAAATAGTGTGGCAGGCGCCGCGCTCAAGCTGAAAGCTGATATCATGTAGTATCTGTACGCCTTGCAAGGTCAAGGATAAGCCCTGCACTGATAAAATTGCTGCGTCCATGATAATGCCTATGCCTCTTGAGACTGGAACTGGTTATTGATGGCAATGTGAAAAATTCAGTGAAGAATATAATCAACTTGTGACCAAGGCTTTTTTGTCATTTGTCAATGCTCATTAGTCATTTGTTATCGGTTAGTGTTTGTGTTCAGGGCTCTGTGGTCATTTGCCGACAGCTCTTAATTCGACCCCGTCCAAAAAGGGTTTCGGGCGTATTCTATCCGCAGATTACGCAGATTACACAGATTACACAGATGGACAATGCTTTTCTAGCTGCCCATACCTTTTTGGATGCTCCCTAATTCAGATGTGTTATGACGCGATTACATGAGTTTTATCTATGATAAGTTGTTGCATTATAAGCATTTGATATGCTTAATTTTAACCTTTCATGTTGCGTTTTAACAAAAGTCTTTTTGAGACTAAGGTCTTGTATTGCAAGCGATAGTCTATGCTTGCCTGCCTTAGGTCTGTTTACAATTTTTTGATTAACACCAGGCATCTTTCCTGCCCGAGTTGCTCCAAATTAACAGGTGTAATCAGCTCCAGATTGAAATTCAAGCGCCGGCAGACCGATTCGAAATGCTCTTTTTCTTCTTGCAGGAACCGGGGTCCCTTGAATAGGAGCAGATGTCCGCCGGGTCGCAGCAATTGTTCAGCATCCGGCAGCAGATCGGCTGCCGTGCCAACCGCTCTTGCCATGACCAAGGCGCATTGGCAGTGGAACTCCGGACTATGTGCAGCTACCTCTCTACCCCTGAAGCAGAGCGCTTGCAGTTGCGAATCCGGCAAAAGCTTGATAGTATGGCTAAGGAATTCAACTTTTTTGCGCCGACTATCCAAAAGAAGAAATTTTCTATCCTTTAGTTGCATGGCCAGCGGCAGTCCAGGGTAGCCTGCGCCGCTGCCCAAGTCTAAAATGAGTTCGCCGGGCCGGCTATACTGTTTGACCAGAGCAAAGGCGCTTAGTGAATCAAGTACGTGCAGCCGGAGATATTCTTCGGGGCTGCTTAACCTGGTAAGATTGAGCCATGCGTTAACCCCGAGCAGATGGCTGTAGAGAGCTTCCAGGCGTGAACGCTCCGCAGGACTGAAATTCAACCCTAACAGAGAGGCACCCTCAGCAAATTGCTGCCAATGCTGCTCATCAAAATTATGCAGCGGATAGCGTTCCGGAAGGAATGCCTGTGGATCATGCGCCTGCGCATCCGTAGTTCTGGGTTTGCTCTTTTTCAAATCGTGTCTCCCTGCAAAGGAGAATAGCGCAGCAGCGTGATCTCCGGGTTTTTCTCCTGGAAGTAGTCCACTGCCCACTCGTCCGGGAAAAGTAGCGTGGTACAATTGTCCAGGTCATTTGCCATGCTCACGTTGCTGCCCAGGTACTGTCCCTCAAGTTGAGCCGGGTCAAAATCTTGGGATAGCCAGCGTATTCGAGTAAATGGGGATGATTCCAAGCGCACATCGGCAGCGTATTCGTTTTCCAGGCGATGCTTGACTACGTCAAACTGTAATTGACCCACTGCGCCAAGCAGAGCACTGCGCTGCTGCGTGTCACGCATGTGAAAGACCTGAATGACGCCCTCATAGACAAGCTGCTCCAAACCCTCTTGAAACTGTTTGTAGCGTGAAGGCGAATTGTTGTGCAGGTAGGCAAAGACTTCCGGCGGAAAGCGTGGTATCGCATTGTAGGTCAGCCCCGGTATATTGCTCAGGGTGTCTCCAATACGGAAGTTGCCGTGGCTGACCAAACCTACGATGTCGCCGGGATAAGCAGACTCTAAGGTCTCGCGCTCCTGTCCGAAAAGCCTTTGTGGATATGAAAGACGCAGCGGACGGCCACCGCGCGGATTGGGTACGTTCATGTCCTTGCGAAAGGCGCCGGAGCAAACACGGATAAAGGAGAGGCTGTCGCGATGGTTGGGGTCCATATTGGCCTGGATTTTGAATACGAAGGCCGAGAAATCCTCGCGCTCCGGTTCTATGAGTCCCTGGTTGGACATACGCGGCATGGGAGCATTGGCGTGTTCGACGAAATAATCCAAGAGCAGTTGCACACCAAAATTATTGATGCCGCTGCCGAAGAAGACGGGAGTGAGTTCCCCGGAACGCACCTTTTCGTCGTCAAATTCTTCGCCGGCCAGCGAGAGCAGTTCGATTTGTTCCAGCCATTCGCGGTAGGTGTCCGGATGCATGAGTTCCGCGACGCGTTTGTCTTCTGCCCCGGTGATATGTTCTATTGCCTTAGCGCTGCCCTTGCCTTTATTATTGAACAGGTGCAGTTCTTTACGCAAACGGTCGTAGACGCCCTTGAAGTCGGGTCCATCTCCCAGCGGCCAAGTGACCGGGAAGCCGCCTATGCCCAGTACGTTTTCTAAATCGTCAAGCAGCTGCAAGGGGTTGAGCGCGGGTCTGTCCAGCTTGTTCATGAAAGTGAAAATGGGTATGCCGCGCAGACGGCATATTTCGAAAAGCTTGCGCGTACGTTCTTCTATGCCCTTGCCGGCATCAATTACCATGATGACGCTGTCAACTGCGGTGAGCACCCGGTATGTGTCTTCGGAAAAGTCTTTGTGGCCTGGCGTATCAAGCAAATTGATATAATAACCCCGGTACTCGAACTGCAAGACAGTCGAGGAAATAGAGATGCCGCGCTGCTTTTCTATCTCCATCCAGTCCGAAGTGGTGTTGCGCTGGTTTTTTTTGGCCTTGACCGCGCCGGCTAACTGTAATGCGCCGCCGTAAAGCAGTAATTTCTCGGTCAGGGTGGTTTTGCCGGCATCCGGATGCGAAATAATAGCAAAACTGCGCCGGCGGGCTATGTGTGAGGCGAGTGAACTCATAAATGTCGCCTGCCAGGAAAAATCGGTTGCATAGAAAAAACGAAGGTATACATTCTGGTTTCTAATAGCCTTTGCGCTCGATGTTTTCGTCAATCTCTTGATATCCGGAGGGTTCCAGCGAGAATGAGGCTCTGCCACCGCTCAATTTCGGCAGTGCTTTGCCGAAACCAAACATTTCGGCCAACGGTACATCACAGAGGATTTTGCGCATGATGCCCAGGTGTTCGATATCGCGGATAATAGCGCGGCGCGGTTGCAGATAGGTGCTGATTTCGCCTACCGATTCTTCAGGACAGAGTATTTCCAGATTCATCAGCGGTTCGAGCAGGATGGTGCCAGCCTTTTGCAGAGCCTGCTCTATGGCTTCAAGTACAGCGCCGGCTACTGCGCCCGGAGTGGTGGTCTCCTGAGAATACTTCAACTCCATGATTTCTGCGCCTACATAGATCATTGGGTAGCCTTTTAGCCCGCCGGTGCGCAATCCATCATACAAAGCTTGCTCAGCAGCTGCGACAAGTGCTTTGGGCATCTGGCTGTCCCGGCAGGAGTTTTTGATGATGAAAGGCTCGCCGTCACGGGGCAGGGTGCTGAATTTGATATCGACTTCAGCGTAGAGCTCGGTGTCGCCCAATACCTTGCTGAAAAGCACTCGGCTTTGCTGCGGTCCGGCCAGGGTTTCACGGTAAGCCACCCTGGGTTCGCCCAGGCGCACGTCAACATTGAAGTCGTCTTGCAGGCGTTTCAGGCTGACCTCCAGATGCAGTTCGCCCATGCCGGAGACCAGGCGTTGCCCGGTGTGTTCGGCGGTGGATCGTTTCAAGGTCTGGTCTTCACGGCAAATCAGGTCCAAGGCCTCGTCCAGCTTGTCCTTGTCTTTGTTGAAACGCGGTTCAACCACCATGGAGATAACCGGTTCAGGGAAGCTGATTTTCTCGAATAACAGCACCCTTTTAGCTTCGCAGATGCTATCGCCTATGCCGCAGTCTTTTAATCCGGTCAGACCTACTATGTCGCCTGGTCCGGCGCTGTCTATCTGCTCGGTGTTTTTGGCGTATATTTTGTAGATATGCCGACTGCGCAGCTTCTGTTTGTTGCGCGCGTTTACCAGCTGCATATTGGGTGTGATGGTACCGGCATAGATGCGCATAAAGAAGAGGTCGGCGCTAGTTGAAGCATTGATTTTGAAGATGAAGCCGGCCAGCGGCGCATCCGGGTCTGCCGCAACCTCAGTTTCTTCGCCATTATGCGCCAGGAAGGCTTTGTAGGCTGGTACGTCCAAGGGAGATGGCAGAAAGTCGATAGCTGCATCGGCCAGCGGCTGTATGCCTAAGTTGCTTTTGGCGCTGCCCAAGAAGACAGGTACCAGCTTCCGTGCTATGCAGAGCCGGCGTATTTCGCTTTTGAGCAGTTCCGGATCCGGGCTTCCTCCTTCCAAATAGTGCATGGCGATCTCTTCAGAGAAGTTGCCTACTTTTTCCAATACCTGTTCGTATGCCAGCTGTTGGAGCTCGGCCTGCTCCGGATTCAACGGCTGGCGCATCACTTCTTCATTGTGCTCGCCGCTGAAACTGATGAGCTCGGCGTTGAGTACGTCAATGATGGCATGAAAATCGCTTTCCAGCCCTACAGGCAACTGCAAGGGTAGGGCACAACCGTCAAATTTGGCGTTGATCTGCGCTAAAGTATCGCTGAAAGACGCACCGATGCGATCCATTTTATTGATGAACGCGATCTTGGCAACTTGGTATTTATCAGCCTGGCGCCAGACTTTTTCGCTTTGTGCTTCAACGCCCTCGACGGCGCTGAAGATGACGATGGCGCCTTCAATGGCTCGCAACGAGCGCTCGACTTCGGCGGTGAAATCTATATGTCCGGGTGTGTCAATGAGGTGTATCTCATGGTCTTTCCAGGGTATAGTGGCTGCCGCTGCGGCGATGGTGATACCCCTGGCTCTTTCGTCAGGCAGAAAGTCCATGGTGGTGGTGCCTTCGTCAATGTTGCCATAGCGATGACTGAGCCCGGAATAAAAGAGCAGGCCTTCGGTGCAACTGGTCTTGCCTGCATCAATATGTGCGATTATGCTTAAATTGCGTATGCGCGAGATATTATCCATAATTTCAACGACTTGGCTTGTTTCATGAGGGGATGCATAATATAATGGCTGATTGCTATGTTTTTTGCGCGTCAAGACACGAGGAATGCCGACAAGCAAATAAGTGATACTGCAAAGCCATGCTGGGGGGCGTTCTTTCGCGTTTGCTTATCCGTTTTTCAGGCTCTGCGCCTTAATTAACTTGCCTCGACTGAAAATAGCCCAGGGCCTGCCCCGGCAGCTCATGCCGTCGTATGGGCAATTGCGCGATTTGGAGAAGCTTTCTTCCAGATTGATACGGTGTTGCAGATCGAGGTCCAGGATGGTCAGCTCAGCAGTTTCGCCTATTTCTAGTTTCAGCTGCGGCAATTGCAATATTTCTCTTGGCGCGCAGCTAAAACGCCTGATAAATTCACTTAGGCTGATTTTTCCTGTGTGATAGAGCAGAGTCAGGCAGAGCGCAACGGCCTGTTCTATGCCTATGATGCCGAAGGGGGCTTTCAGCATGCCTTGCGCTTTTTCAGCCTGGCTATGAGGTGCATGGTCGGTGGCCAACACGCTTATGCTACCATCGCAGAGTGCCTCAATCAGAGCGAGACGGTCGCTTTCCTCTCGTAGTGGCGGCGCCATTTTGGCGTTGCTGCCATGTGTTTCCACGGCCTGGTCGGTAAATAGCAGATG
>JAAZKR010000181.1 GCA_012799725.1 Oligosphaeraceae bacterium
ATGCCGCAGATTTTTTAGGGCTCACTTTGAAAATGCGCTCCTAAGACAAGAAAACTGCGCCCTAAAAAATCTGCGCCAATCTGAGTAAATCTGCGGATAAAGTAAAAATCGAAAATGGCCTTTTGGGAAAAACGGTTTTGCTAAGCGTGAAATTGAACCAATTATGCCGTTTTTTACCGCTTATGGGATGACTGTGATTTTTTGTTATGCTCGATGCATGTGTGCTTACTTGCAAAAATGTTTTTGTCACATTATTTTATGCCGGAAGCGGCAAGGATGCGTATTGATGCTTTTCTCGCCCTCCTACTCAATATTTCATAGGAACAAAATTATCGTGGTTAATTCTTCTATCAGCTCCTTCATGGAGTCCTACGGTCGTGAGGCTCTGACTTTCAACGATGTCTCCCTGGAGACGCGCTACGCGGACTTTTTGCCCAAGGATGCTCAGATCAACAGCCGTTTTTCACGCAATATCGGTCTGAATGCACCCTATATCAGCGCTGCTATGGATACGGTTACGGAAAGCGCCATGGCCATCGCCATGGCCAAACTCGGCGGGATTGGTGTTATTCACAAGAACCTTAGTCCGGCCAAGCAAGCCGAGCAGGCTGCCAGGGTCAAGCAATATCTTAACGGCATTATCAGCAAGCCGGTGGTTTTCAGGCAGAATATGCTGGTGTCTGAACTTATGGCTGAAAAACGGCGGCATAATTATACGTTCAGCGGTTTCCCCATACTGGATGACGAGGATCGCTTGGTAGGACTGCTTACTGGACGGGATATCAAGTTTCTGACTCGTTATGATGTGCCGGTCAGCCAAGTCATGTCCAGCGACCTGGTTACCGGATCGCCTGATACCGATATCGAGGAGGCCTTCAATATCATGCTCCAGCATCGTGTCGGGAAATTGCCACTGATAGATAAGGAAAAACGCCTGTGTGGACTTTACAGCTTCCATGATGTGCGCACCCTGCGAGATAACGTCGAACCGAATTTTAATAGAGACGGTCAGCATCGTTTGCGCGTGGCCGCCGCAGTCGGCCCCTATGACGAGGAACGCATCGAGGCATTGGTGAATGCCGATGTGGATGCCCTTATCCTGGATACGGCGCATGGACATACTAAAGGTGTGCTCGAAACTCTGAAATATCTGAAAGATAAATATCCACAAATCGACGTGGTGGCGGGCAATATCTGCACCGAAGAAGGCGCGAAGGCGCTTTGTGATGCCGGGGCGGATGCGGTCAAAGTCGGCGTGGGGCCGGGTTCCATCTGTACTACCAGGGTGGTGGCTGGGGTGGGTGTGCCACAGTTGACCGCAATCTATAATGCCTGGAAGGCGATTGGAGACGAGATACCTATTATCGCCGATGGCGGTATTGCACATACCGGCGATGTGCCCAAGGCTCTGGCGGTCGGTGCACATTGCGTGATGATGGGCTCAGCGCTGGCCGGTACCGAAGAAAGTCCGGGCGAACGTATATTGCATCAGGGGCGCACCTATGTGGCCTATAGGGGTATGGGTAGTGTGGACGCCATGCGCCGGGGCAAAGGAAGCCGGGAACGCTACGGCGTTTCTGCCGATACTGCTGAAGAGAAACTGGTGCCGCAGGGCATAGAGGGTATGATACCATATCGCGGCTCAGTGGCAGATGTGCTTAACCAGTTTATTGGCGGACTGCGCTACTCCTTGGGCTATTGTGGTGCGCGCACCATCACGGAACTGCAAGAAAAAGCCAGGTTTGTGCGGGTGAGTTCGTCAGGTCTGATGGAGGCTCATCCGCATGATGTCATGGTGCAAAAGGATGCGCCCAATTATAGGGCGACCTGAAAATCAGCTGCTTCTTTCGATGAAATAAAAAAATCGGGCGAACTTGGCTTGTACCAAGCTCGCCCGATGACTTTTAAAAAACGTCTGTCCCCTTGGGAATCAGGGGCTTCCGCCATAGTTTTCAATAAAGTCGGCGACGGCTTGCAACGCTTCACTGGCTTGCGCCCCTTCGGCTTGCAACAGCAATTTACTGCCGTTGCCGGCTTGCAGCGTCAACATGGACAGTGTGCTGCGTGCATCGGCGCTTTGTTCTCCTTTTTGCAGCCTGACCATTGCATCAAACTGCGCGGCTATCTGGGTGATTTGTCCGGCAAAACGTAGATGCAGACCTCTTTTGTTGCGTACGCTCACTTCTCGGCTTAGCATAGTATCTTCAGCAGTTACTGGCATGTTTTTTGGTTTTGTGAAGGGACAAGGCATCGAGTGCCAATTAGGGGAAAAACATAATATATCCTTATAAGATGATATTTACAAGCTAGTTATGCTTTGATTGAAAAAATATGTACGCCTGCCTTGCAGCAAATATAAAAAACCGTTTTTTTTTGTGATCGAGCAAATTTGCTCTATATTAAGACCGTTACTCTTTATGAACCGGCTTTGAATACCGTGCATTTCTGAGATATGAAAAACAATCCTATGGGTAAAATTTTTTCGGCGTTTTTTTTCTTTATTACAAGTCATTATTGCTTGGCTGCTGAGCAGCTGTCTGCGTCGGATTCTTCATCCGCGGCGCCGGCTCTTACTTTGCGCCAAATACTGATTGACGGCGGCTACATTATGTATCCGATCCTGGCATTGTCCTTGATAGCGCTGGGCTTGGTCTTCTTCTATTTGCTTACCTTGCGTGAAAAACTGATTTATCCCAAAAAGTTTATCAGGGAAGCTCAGGATCTGGCTGCGTTAGGAGACTTGGAAAGCCTGCGTCTGCTCTGTCAAGATAATGGCAGTCCTGCTGCCAAGGTCATACTGGCGGGCTTGGAGCAATGCGCCGAAGGACAGAACCCAGACCCAGTCCTGCTGCAAGACGCTATGGAGGATGAGGGCAATCGGCAGGCCGGCTACCTCTGGCAGCGCATACAGTTTTTGCTTGACATCTCGGCTCTTTCACCCATGCTGGGTTTGCTGGGCACGGTCTGGGGCATGATGGTATCCTTTTCCGGCCTGGAAAGCGGCTTGAATCTGATAAATAAGGCCGATGCCCTGGCTTCCGGCGTATCCCAAGCCATGTACACTACCTTCGCCGGCCTGGTGGTTGCTATTCCATGCATGGCGATATACACCTTGTTCAGAGGACGAGTCAGTAACTTGATCAGCGGTATGGAACGCGCATGTGGTTCGGTCTCAAGGCGTTTGCTGACTAGCCAGAAGAATTCGGTCTACGGTGCTTTGTCGGATACGACTCACGTTTAAGCCGGGAGGACGCGATGAATTTCAAGAGACATATCAAGGGCGGCAGCCTGGAGCTCCAGATGTCGTCCATGGTTGATATAATGTTTATTTTACTTATTCACTTCATGGTGGCCACTATTTTTGCGCAATGGGAGAATAAGATTGGCATACAGGTGCCCTCGGCAGATTCAGGCCTGCGCATAGAACGCCAACCCGGTGAGGTAATTGTCAACATAGACCAAGAAGGCGATATCTATATTAATAGTAGGTTGGTGAGTGCGGAACGCCTGCAAAGCTTGCTGCTTGAGATTGCAGACGCATTCAAAAATCAACCGGTGATCCTACGTGCTGACAAGAATACGCGGCATAAGGATGTTATCAAGGTGCTCGATATTTGCCGCAAAGCCGATATCTGGAATGTGGCGTTTTCTACTCTGGCACCGGAGGAGGACCTTTGAGTAGCGCGCACAGGCAAAACTTCAAACACATGCGTGCCGCAATGCGGCCATTGTTACTTTTTGGCCTGCTCTCGTTGTACTGTATTTTCCTCGCGCCCCCGCTTGGTGCTCAGAATCAGGTTGAAGAGTTCAAAGACCCGGAGCAGCTTTTTCAATATGCCTTGGGGCTGATGCAACGCAAATTTTATGATCTGGCCTTGCCACAGCTACAGGCCTTTTTGCAGCGCTACCCCGATCATGCTCAGCGCAAGCTCGTGCTACGCATGCTGATAGAATGTAGCTACGCATTACAGAAGTATAACGATACTCTCGAGAGCATAGGACATTTCCGGCAGGCTTGGCCTAAGGGACCCGACTCCGAGGCGCTCCTGCAAATGGAGGCTGCCATACGTTACAGCCAAGGCGATTACAGTGGAGCGGCACATGCTTATGGTGAATTGAGCCGCAGTAAGGATGTTGCTGACGCCGAATTGGGTCTCTACTTCCAGGCGCAGTCGTATCTACAGCTACAGCAGGAGGAAAAAGCCTGGGAACTGCTCGCCAAACTGGCACAATTACCCTTGCAAGAACAATTTCCATATAGAGCCGAAGCCGCTTTTATCATGGCCGGCAGATACTATAACCAGGAAAAACTACCGGAAGCTCTAGCCTTGTATGAAAGGCTCGTTGCGCAGAAGGGCTTATCTGCCGCTTTACGCGAACAATCCTTGCTGCATCTTGCCGATCTGAAATTTGTACAGCGCGACTATGCCGGCGCCTTGCAAGGCTGCGAGGCCTATCTGCTGGAGTATCCTGAGGGCGAAGCCGAGGCTCGCATGCGCAAGCAGCGTTTCTTCTGTGCCCATGCCTTGCCGGATCCGGAAAAGACCGTTGTCTACGGCTACGATTGGCGCAAACGCTACCCGGAACAATTCGACTATGCTTTGGAATATGGTTTGGCTGAAAGCCTGAGTAAGTTGCAACGCTACGAAGAAGCGCTGCAAATACTGACTCCCCTGGGACAAAACAGAACAGTGCCGGAGCAATACCGCATCGCTGCCTTGTTGGCCGAACTGGATTGTTTCATTATGTTGCAGCGTCAACCGCAGGTGCTGCAAAAAGGCATAGCTCTGCTGCAAGAGTTTCCTAAGCGCCCGGAAAAGGGAAGCATCCTATTTCAAGTCGGCAAAGCAGCCATGAAAATAGAGGATATGGAAACTGCGGAAAGATATTTACGCGGCGCAATGGAGTTCTTTCTGGGCGACAATGAACTTTTTCTTTTGGCTGCCGAACATTTTGTACAGTGTTTGATGGTCCGTGAAAACTGGGGCGAAGCGGCGCTAGTGTCGCGGCGCATGGCGGAAAAATCTGATTCTCCGTTGCGCGAGCGCTGCTTGTTGCAAGCCTTGCATTTTGATTACCGCATGGAAAACTGGCAACGCTTCACTGCTGAGGCTGAGGTTTTGCGCCGCGATTTTGCTGCTCAGCCTGAGCTGCTCGCTGAAGTCTTGCAGCTCTATGCTAATGCTAGCTTGCAACAGGACGACTACGCAAAAGCGAATGAACTGCTTGAGCAATTGTATGGTTTGAGCGATGCAAGCTTGAAGCCGGATGTGGGCTTTCTACGCGCCCAAGTGCTGCGTTACCTGAACCGTAATGAAGAGGCTGTCATTCTGCTGAAGCAGACTTTGGAGCTGCCCGTCTTGGAAGCGGAGACAAAACTGAAGCTGCAAGGCTTGCTTTTAACCTTGCAATTACAACAAGGTGATGAAATAGCCGCCTTGCAACTGGCCGAGCCGGTCTTGTTAAGCTTACAGAAAGATTCGCAACTCAAATTGGCACCCACCCTGCTGTTTGAGCTGGCAAAGTTGTTTTCCAAGCACAGACAGTATGAGCCGGCAGAAAAAGCACTGGAATTGGCCTTAGCTGAGACTCAGGAAATGGAACTGCGTAATCGGCTTAACCTGCTGTGGGCAGAAAATCTTATGCTACAGCATAAAGAAGAGCTTGCCCTGCAGAAGCTTGAGCAATTGCAGACCGAATTGCTCCACAACGAAATGACGCGGGGACAAGAGCTTTATTCGCTTTTAGCCGAGCTGCATATGAGTTTGCAGCATCACGATTTGGCTTTCGCGTCTGCTGAAAAATGTCTGGCCATGCCCGAAGAGAGCCCGCGTTTTATGGTTCGAGCGCACTGGGTCACAGCAAAACTGCTTTTTGAGGTGGAAAATGATGCCAAGAACGCCTTGCCGCATTGCGTCAAGGCATTTATCTTGTACGATGACGCTCGTTATACACCTAGAGCCATGCAGCTATGCATGGAGATTTACATGAGCCAGGGCAAGCATGACGAAGCGCAAGTCACTTGGAAAGAGCTGCAACAGAGATTCCCCAGTTGGGCGGCGAGCATGCAAAATTCCGAAACGGTTGAGAAATTGCACCGCAATAAAGAATAAGAGGCCAAAGTACGCCAGGCCGGCGAAAGCAAAAATGCACTGTACATAGAGATTCATAAGGCAGATGAAACTAATTTCCCTTAAATTCTTGCATGTTAGCAAGTGATTGTATATATTGTTCTAGTGACGCATTTGGTGAATTGTCATATTAAAAAGAGGAGATCCAAATATGGGCTCTATTAGAATTCTAATACTGTCCGAGCAGATGCGTGGCACTTCCTTTGCACTTACAGGGGACGAGTATAGCATAGGAAGAGCAGAAAGTTGCGACATTTGCATTGCTGACCCCACTATTAGCGGCCATCACTGCACCTTGTTGAAGCTTGAGGACGAGCGCTACGCCGTGCGTGACGAGGGCTCGACTAATGGTGCCAAAGTCAATGAGGAAAAGGTCACTGACCAGATTGTGCCCCTAGGCAATGGCGATATCTTGCAAATCGGTGCTGTCGAAGTGCTTTTTGACGATCGTGAGGATAATAAGCAGGATGGGCGCACCCTGACTGTGGTTAATCTGGAGGCTACCGGCACCAGCGAGATATCCACCAGCGAGATGAAAAACTTGGGCATGAAGATCGGCGCCAAGAAAAATGTCGCTTTGCGCGAAAACCGTGCGCACACCAAAATGATGCTGGCCACCATCATTACCTTTAGCTTGGCCGGCCTGTTGCTGCTGATCTGGTTTTTGCTTGCGCTTCTTGGCGGCAAATCCTAAACCAAGGTGCACCGCGCCTCCCTTGGAGAAGCATGCTCAACTCTCGGCTACGATGCGTCGCAGCCGAGGTTTTCTTTTGTACAGGTGTGCGTTTTTGGTCAGTCATTGAACCGGTAAAAAAAGTTTATCACAGTCCGAGGTTTATTTTGACCCGCACATGGTTTTATGTGCTTGTAGCCAATATATGCCCTTGGTATTTTGTTCATTGTTTCTATTTTTCACTTTAGCTCAACAGAGTTTTCATGATGTCAGATAAAAAAGTAAATGAACCACAACCAATGAAGAGTAATTTTCCCAAGAGGCAATTGCTTTTTTGGGTGATCTTGCTTTTGGTTATTCCCTTTGTTGTAATGCAATATCAGCGTGACGGCAAACATGAGATTGAGGAGTTGACTTCTTCTCAGTTTGAGCGTCTTCTGCGCGAAGGCCATATTGCCGAGGTACAGATCGAGGCGCAGGCCGGAAGCGTTGTGCAAGAATTGCACGGACAGTACCGCAGCGACGATACTGACACGCTGCGTTCTTTCAAGACCAAGGTGCTTTACACCGACCAGCTCGATGTTCTGATTCGGGAACACTGCGAGCGCCGCGTAGTGCGCCAAGCTAACAACTACCTGCCAGGCTTGCTCTACTCGCTTTTGCCCATCTTGGTGCTGGTGCTGCTCATGTCATTTGTCTATTCCAGAGCTATGCGTTCTGCCGGCAGAGGCGCGCTGCAATTCGGCAAAAGCCGGGCCAAAATGCTCAATCCATCCATGGAGAAGGTTACCTTCAATGATGTGGTTGGCATAGAAGAGGCTAAGGAGGATGTACAGGAAATCGTCGAATATCTTAAAAATCCGGCTCATTTCAGGCGCTTAGGCGGCAGGATACCACGCGGCGTGCTTATGGTAGGCCCGCCGGGTACCGGAAAGACATTGCTGGCCAAGGCCATAGCCGGCGAGGCGGAGGTGCCTTTCTTTTCGATCAGCGGCTCGGATTTTGTCGAGATGTTCGTTGGTGTAGGTGCCAGCCGAGTACGGGATATGTTCGAGGAGGGTAAGAAGTGTGCGCCTTGCCTGATATTTATTGACGAGATTGATTCAGTGGGACGCTCCAGATTCTCCGGTATAGGCGGCGGTCATGATGAAAGGGAACAGACCTTGAACGCGCTGCTGGTAGAGATGGACGGCTTCGAACCCAATTCCGGAGTCATCGTGCTGGCTGCTACCAATAGACCCGACGTGCTCGATCCGGCATTGCTCAGGCCGGGACGTTTTGACCGCCAGATTGCTATAGACCTGCCCGACTTGCAAGGAAGACTGGCTATACTGAATGTCCATGCCAAAAAGATTGCCATAGACCCCGAAGCAGATATGCGTATTATCGCCAGAGGCACGCCAGGTTTCTCAGGTGCCGACTTGGCTAACCTGATCAACGAAGCAGCATTGTTGGCTACCAGACGCAATCTGGATAAGGTGGGGCTGCCGGAGTTGGAAGAGTCCAGAGACAAGGTGCGCTGGGGTAAGGAGAGACGTAGCCGGCGCATCGATGAAAAAGACCGGCGCCTGACTGCATATCATGAAGCCGGGCATGCCTTGGTAGGCATGTTCTGCGAAAATGCTGCGCCATTGCACAAGATTACCATTATCCCGCGTGGCGTGGCTTATATGGGCGCAACTATGCACCTGCCCGAGCAGGATCAAGTGCATCTTTCACGTAAAGAGCTACTCGACCATATCGCCGTGTGCGTGGGCGGGCGTATGGCTGAAGAGATGATTTTTGACGACGTCACTACTGGCGCCTCCATGGATATTACGCAGGCCACCAATATCGCACGTAAGATGGTATGCCAGTGGGGCATGAGCCAGAAAATGGGCTTTATTAACTATGCCGGCACCAGTGAACATGTCTTTTTAGGCCGGGATATTGTCCGTGGTGAGAATCATGGTCAGGAAACCGCCAGAGAGATAGACTTGGAAGTAAGGATGATTATCGATGATGCCTACGAGCGCGTACGTGAAATACTGACTACTAACATAGATAAGCTTAAGCTGCTTGCCGAAACCCTGCTCGAGAAAGAGACCATGAACGCTGAAGAGGTGTATACCTTGCTCGGAATGGAAATGCCAGCCAGCAAACATGATGATCCGGAAAAAGAAGAGAAGGAGAAAGCGGGAGAAGCGAAAGAAAATGAGCCGGCAAAAGCGTCCGATGCATCTGAGAGACCTGACCAAACCGAAAAATCCGATGTGTCAGATAAATCTGATACTATTGCTGCGTCCGATACGTCCGATAAGCCTTCTTCCTCCTTGTCACCATGAGTTCTGCTTTTTACGACGTTATCATCATTGGTGCCGGGCTTTCGGGTTTGTCTGCGGCTTTGCGTCTGAGCCATTTCGGCAAGCGTGTGGCGATATTTGAGCGCCATCATTTTCCCGGTGGTCTCAACTCGTACTATTACCGTGATGGCGAGCTTGTGGATGTAGGCTTGCATGCCTTGACTAATTTTGCTGCGGCAGATGAACGCAGCGCTCCTTTCAATGCCATGCTTAGGCAGTTGCGGTTGAAACGCAACGAACTTGAGCTATGCCCACAAAACTATTCGCTTATAGAATTCCCCACCGCTCAACTGCGCTTGAGCAATGACTTCAGCGAGTTTTCCGCAGCGGTGGCGCAGTGTTTTCCGCAGGAGGCTGCCGGCTTTGCCGACTTGGTTGAGGCAGTACGATGCTCTGATTGCTACGGTGCCATGCCGCCGGGGCTCTCTGCTCAAGAGCAGGTAGCCGGCTATATTTCTTCGCCTTTGCTGCGCAGCATGCTCTTTATGCCGCTCATGTTCTATGGCAACCCATGTGTGGCGGACATGGATTTCAAGCAGTTCTGCATCATGTTTCACAGTGTCTTCTTGGAGGGCATGGCCAGGCCTAAAAAAGGCATGAAGGCAATCATAGACCGTATTGTCAAGCGCATACGCGATAACGGCGGCGAGCTTTTTCTGGCCAATGGAATTGTTGCGCTGCATGGTGAAGATGGGCAATTGCAAGAGGCTGTGGATGAAAAAGGCAGGAGCTACAAGGCTCAAAGCTTCATCTCCTGTATAGGTGCCAGAGAAACAGCGGCGCTTTGCCAAATGCCGCTTGTTGAATTGGAACAGAGCCGAGCCGGTGAGATCGGCTTCTTCGAGAGCATATTCTATTTGGATAGACCGGCAGCAGATTTTGGCCTGCATGCCGCTACTGTCTTTCGTTCAATGCAAGATGAATTCCGCTTTGCGCCGCCCTCGGACTTGGTGGATTATCAGAGCCAAGTCTATTGCCTGCCGGGCAACTATGCGGGCTGCGAGGATATACCGGCAGCTAAACAGCTGCGCTTGACTCACTTGGCTAATCCGCAGGCTTGGCTTAAACTGGATGGTGAGCAGTATGAGCAGGCAAAAATGCAAGTAGTGCAAAAACAAAAGGAAATACTGGCAGAAAGCTGGCCGCAGCTGGTGCAAAGCATAATCGCAGTCGAATCACAGACCCCGAAAACAATAAGGCGATACAGCGGACGTGAAAACGGCTGTATCTATGGCAGCCCGGATAAAATTCATTCGGGCAAAACAACATGTCAAAATCTGATCCTGACCGGTACCGATCAAGGCCTGCTGGGCATAGTCGGCGCATTGATCAGTGGCATTAGCATGGTCAATCAACACCTGTTTTAGCGTAATACACACTTGATTACAAAACTTCATTGGCTCGTTTCACAGTCATCCCATAAGCGGTAAAAAACGGCATGATTGGTTCAATTTCACGCTTAACAAAACCGTTTTTCCAAAAAAACCATTTTCGATTTTTACTTCATCCGCAGATTTACTCAGATTAGCGCAGATTTTTTAGGGCGCAGTTTTCTTGTCTTAGGAGCGCATTTTCAAAGTGAGCCCTAAAAAATCTGCGGCACCTGTATAATCTGTGCAATCTGTGGACTGAGTCTTTCAACTGGGTTGTGGACGCCAGTCCACGCCAAGTTCTTCGCGTCCTTCGCGTCCTTTGCGGTTATCTTCGCGTCCTTTGCGTCCTTTGCGGTTATCTTCGCGTCCTTTGCGTCCTTTGCGTCCTTTGCGGTTATCTTTTTCTTTCACCGCGGGCCGCCAATCTGTACATTACATCATAGTCTATGGGATGGCTGTGAAATAAAGGAGGAACAGAAGTACCCCATTAAGTAAACCCAACTGTACTGAATTATTATTTTTGTCAGAACGATTGTTCGCTAATGCTATTCGCATAAAAAATTGTCACGCAGCAGCTATTTCTCACCTTGCTCTGCTCGGACTACAATGTTGTTGATTTAATTCGACAGATTTCTCAAAACGATATGGAAGAATAAAGTTGAAAAAGTTGCTGGAACACGTTATAATAATACACGTTTCGGAACTTCTTCGCTTATGTTAAAGGCGTTGGACACCTTATAATTATTAAACTTACAAACAAGCCGAAAACAATCAACAAGGAGGCTAATACTTAAAATTTAGTTGTCCCCCGATGAAAATATCGAAAAATGCCGTTGTGCCCGCGAAAATCGTTTTTTTTTCGGACAAAACCAACCACAAGCCACAACATTTTGAAATTGGCCAGAGGAGAACCCGATCATGTCTTACACCAAATGCTTTATCTCCGTGATGTTGTTCCTGTTGCTGTCAGTTTCCGCCGGTGCTCAGATTATTGATCATACCTGCCTGGATATCGACAAAATTCCACTCCGCTATCTAGATAAGGCGCGCCGGACGCTGAAAATCGCCTATGGCCATACGTCCCATGGCAGCCAGCTTGTTTCCGGCATGGATGCCATGCGCCAAGCTGATCCGCAACGCTTCGCGTTTTCCTCCGGCAAACACCAAACGCAGGAAGGCAGCCTCTCACTCTGGGATCGCATCCCGCAAGGCGACCTGGGCAACCCCGATCGCAGCACTTGGGCAGTACGCACCGATGAATTGCTCTCGAATGCGAACTGCGACCGCAACGTGGTTATGTGGTCATGGTGTGGACAGGTCAGCAACGCCACCGAAGCAGACATTGACAAATATCTTTCCCTGATGAATAATCTCGAAAAGAAATATCCCAAGGTAAAATTCGTCTATATGACCGGCCATCTTGACGGCTCCGGCGACAATGGGAATCTCGCCAAACGCAATCAGCAGATCCGCGATTTCTGCCGCAAAAACCATAAGACCCTGTTTGATTTCGCCGACATTGAAAGTTATGATCCGGACGGCAAAGTCAACTTTGCCACACTCAATGCCAGAGATGACTGTTCATACCGCAGCGACAGGGGAAGGGGTAACTGGGCTCAAGAATGGATCGATAAGCATCCCAACCACAACTATGCCCTTCCGGCCAAAGCCGCCCATACACATCCGCTCAACGGAGCCATGAAAGGGCGTGCTTTCTGGTGGATGGCCGCCGTCCTTGCCGGATGGCAACCCGGCAGATAAATCTATCCACGCATCCCTGCTTTCAGAAATCTTTCACAAGGCAGCTTCACTCGGCTTCCTTTCTGGCCGGAAAGCCGACCTTGGCGTTCTTGGCGTCTTGGCGGTTCAATGACGAGGAACCAACCGCCAAGGTCGCCAAGCTTCTTTTATCCCCTTTTCTTGGCGTTCTTTGTGTTCTTTGTGTTCTTTGCGTTCTTTGCGGTTATCTTTTTTCTTTCACCGCCAAGGCCGTCAATCTGTGCATTACATCATAGTCTATGGGATGGCTGTGGTTTATTTCTATTGCATGGGACGTAAAATAAACGCTGCCAAATAGACGCCTATCACGAAATAATCACTGCATTGAAAGCAGTTATCCATAGCCCATCTTGAGCAGATTACTTTGAAAAATCCAGCGTAAACAAAGAAGCTTTGCACATTACTGTCCGAACCCGAAAAGCGTCGGACGGCAACTTGGCAAAGAGTTCTTCGGAAACGTTGTCTAATGGACCTGTCAGGATTTTTGAATATCCTTCAATGGCCTTTCCTGAGAGATCCAAGAGTGACAATTCTATTCTACCGTCATTTTCGATTTTTGCATTAATATTCATTCCTCCGCAGGCACGCAGTTTTTTAGTGACAAACTCCCCTGTTTTTTCCCCGGCAGTTGCGCAGAAGAAGCCGTCACGGCGGCAGACCATGATTCCAACATTGATATGGGTATTTCTCATACTCTCTGCCAATTTGTCATAACTGCCGAAGGTCTTGAAAAAAGGCCATTCCTCCACATGCCTTCCTGCAAGACGTTTTTTTACACTTTCGCCAGTTTCGTTCTTCAGCCCGTCAAAGCCATCTCTTCCCGGATAAAAATGGTAGCCGCTGCTGGACCAATTCAGCAGATGGATCGTCTTGTCGTCTGTCTCCACGGCAAAACGGCTGAAATGAATGCTGCCGGCATTCCAGGAACCCACTGGCCCGTTGTCCAGAAACAACTTCTGGCCAGGATAGCGCTTCCAATAAAATCCATCATGACTGTAATTTAAATCGATGCCATATCGCTGTTCATGGGCAAAATAACGATAAAAGTATCCTAGATGTAATCCGTTGCCTCGGGGCAATATGAAAACCCCGCCGCCATAGTGTTGAGTTCCCACGGGATCATTTTCTTCCGGAAGTGATATTCTGACACGCTCGAAATTCAGGCCATCGGTGGTTTTGAATATAGTGATGAAACGTCCAAAACGGCGAAAATTCTCGTATGGGACATTAAATGGATCATAACGCCTAAGCAAGCATCCACGGGCATAAAACAATGTTTTGCCGTCTTCGGAAAAATACTGCCCGACGAAATTGTCATTTGACTCTATTCCTTCCTCGAAATCTCCTGGATAACCATCCGCCAGGAAAGGCTTCTTCGTCAGTACCAGTGACAAGCCTGGTTCCTTATGCCAGATTGCCCAGGTGGTACGCTGGGGCAGAGGCGAGTTCCCGATACAGGGGGGGGCTTCGGCTCCAATTGCGTCAGCTCTGGCGGTACGGATATATTTCATTTCCACCTGATTTACCTGCACTTTTCCATCTGTGGCGGGGTCATAATAGCGATACACAATTTGCCCATTTAAATCTTTCTTGGGCGCATTGTCATAGTGGGCGCGATTCTTATGCATGGCATCCCCCGGAGGTTCCGGATGAACAAAATCGGCGGGAACGCGTTGTATTTCCCATTGTTCCAGGTCATCCAGCTGAGCTTCCGCAAGATACCTTTTTCGGGAAACTTTTCGGAACGCGCCATCACATGTATAGAAACCGACACACAGCTTTCCATTGTTTAGATATATCGTCTCACCATGCTGCATCACGGCATCCTCGGTCATTTGTGTGCGGGAAACCTGAATAGCTTTGGCTTGACCTTGTCTGAAAGTGATCTCTGAGCATTTCTCAAGATAATATTCATCGGTCATATAAAGTTTTTCTCCGGAGAAATCTGTTATTTCCGCAGCTTTTCTTTCCCTTGTGGTCTGTCTCCTCAAAAGTCTCGTCAGGGTTCCCTTGACCTTTTGATCTGTGACCTCGCTGATTTCGGCAAAATAATCACCTGAAGGCAAGGCATCGATGGCGAATAAAATGATGTTTTTACCCGGCTTCAATAATTTCTCAAAAGGGGGCACCAGGACTTTTTGGCCATAACGTTCACGCAGCTGAACCGTAATGGGGAACTCATTGTCTGTATGATTGAAAAGATGAAGTTGTGCCGGAGCATTTCCTTCATAGACCGGCAATGCAAAGTCGCCCTCCAGGCGGGCATTTAGCCGCTCGTTTTCTGCAATCTGGTTGATTGCCTTCGTCTTGTATACCGCAACCTTGTCAATACGTTCACCTTTTTGGCCGGATATGGAAAAAGATATCTTCTGATAGATGCTGCTGTTAAAATCGACTTGCTGCGATTCTGTTTTCTTAATGAATCTGACAGGGGTGCCCAACTGTACCGGCTGACCACCGACATTGACTCCACGCACACGGCAACGCAGCGTCGTACTGCCAAAGACTTCTGCGCTGCTGACATCTGCAAAATCAGCCAGATTGACATGAATATCTACATTGGCTTCTTGTTCAAAAACAAATGGCAAAGCAATGGGCTTTGCCCCAATCGACGCTGCCACATCAGCGCTTTCGACGACATTTTCACGTCCCTCCGTACTCAACGAACGGCTACGACAGACTTGAATATTATCGATGACTCCTTTGCGTCCTTCTGGCGGAATCGTTCCGACCCACACATCGCCCATTCTGCCATTTCCCTTAAAGATTCTGTCGAAATATGTTTTTTTCGTCCCATCCGGCAAAATCAGACTGACAAAATACATCCGTTGTGTTGGGCGAAACAGCATTTCCACGCGACACCAGCCATTCGGCACCAGAAGGTCGCTGACACACCAGCCGCCATCATGCAGCACCTTGATCGGCGACGCCCCAGTAACGTTCACACCGCCGGCCTGTTCTCCCTGAGGATCGCGGACAATACAGAAGATGCCATCATTGGCCTCCATATAAAAATCGGCAGAGACTTTGTAATCATACCCAGACGGAATTTCTTTTGTTCCATTGAGTATAAACGTATGAAGTTTTTCTTGCCGTGTCAATTGCAATGCCTGGTGATGTTCCTTATCGTCGAAGACCTTTATCTGACTGCCGGGCGTTGTCAATCTTCTCCATCGGCATCTGTCACCCATGCCATGTTCAGCGCACTTTTCATTGGAAAAGAATTCCTGATTTTCAAAATCCAACGTAAAGCACAATTCCATATCCAAAGAGGGCGGTACCGCCGATAGCAGTTCTGTGAAGCAGAACAAAAGCAAAGCCAGCCATATATTGCATTTCATATGAATCTCCAAAAACTTATTTTGCCACTGTCTAAATAACAAATGCTGGATTAGCAACTCCGACCTGGGCGCCGGTTCGATATGTCGCACCGGCACCATTCGTTTCGATGAAGTCGGCTTTACGGTGAACTGCCGCATGCCCGCAAAACACTCACCTTATTGCAAGTATCGTTGAGCTCCTTGCGTTGCCCATGATTGCGACCTCTTTTCATCAATAAGAATTAGCAGCCATGTCTCTTCTTATGAATGAAGTTATTCAAGCCATTCAGGTAAAATTAAAAGTTATGTCAGCACAATTAATAAACTACAAAAGATGGATTCTGTGGGCCAAACTGCCCGCCGACAATAAAAGTTCCGTTTGGACGCACTCCACAAATTTCACCTTTGCTCTGCGAAGCGACGTGTCCATCCGCAAACAAAACATTCGCCTTATTATTATGTCGCAGGTGAATTGAGCTGTTATCATTTTTCACGTGACCTAAAATCCATTGCCGCCCACGATGGCTGTCGACTCTGGTCCTGACAGAATCAACACCGATCATAAAGGTTGCAGGTTTCTGTTGCCAAATGCCAGTTCTGGACAACGGAACCGGATTGTGTATCGGCATAACAGCCCAGTCAGGGTTGGCATCATGACGCAGTCCAGTCCCGTAGCTGTATTTAAAATTTCTTCCACCATTTGCATCAATAGGGACAACATTTGCGGGACACATCGTAATTTTATCGTAGACAAGTGAAAATGCTTCATTCATCTTCACCAAACCAGCCAATGCGAGATGGACAATATGTATGTAGGTTCCTGAGCTGTAGCCCTGGTCATCATTCGGAGGCAAAAAATCCATATTTTCTTCGGAATACATGAAATACATTAGCCCAAGCTGTTTCTGGTTTGATACACAACTGCTCGCTTTTGCTGTCTCACGAGCCTTGCTCAAGGCCGGCAGCAGCATCGAGGCGAGAATTGCGATGATCGCGATCACCACTAGCAATTCAATTAGTGTGAATGTAAAGTACCTATGTTTCATGACCGGTTCCCCTTTATTTTCTGTTGCATGCAACGTAAAACAAACGCTTCTTTCAGTCCTCCTGCAGTTCAATATCGACTTTTGTAATTCTTGGAGAGCGCAGGGACAATGTAGCGCCCAATTCCAGGCGATATTGAATATAATCATCTGCGCAAACCTGAAGCTGTTCTGGTGTCACCCAGTTTGCTTTGTTCAACTGATCCGGCGAGCTGGCAACGCGAACCAGGAGCTTTACCCAAGTCTGCGAAGGAATATCCCCCTCGACTTTTGCGTTGACAATCCGTGCAGCCTTAACACATTTGTGCGGTTCAGAATAATAGAATTCCTCTGCTCCTCGTGTGAGCAGGTTTCCCGGTTCTATGGAAGACATGCCATGCGGCCCGCAAGTCGGTAGATTTGTAACCTGTTTCGGATTGAATCCATCCGGCCCGTTCCACCAGACAGTCGAGAATCCCAGATGATCGCCATCGACCTTATGGTTGGCGACGGCCAGGTCCGGCCAGCCATCCTGGTTGAAATCGGCAGCGATGCATCCACTGGCAGAATGTGTGTATAGCAGATCCCGATCCAGTTCGTGGAATTGACCATTCCGGTTCCAGTACAAGAAAGAGTTGATGTCCCTGTCCTTACCACCGTGATAACTGCAGCTGAAAATGTCCAGCCAGCCATCCCGATTGAAATCGGCCACTGCGATGGCACATGCTGCATCGGCACGCAAGACAGTTTTGCGCTGTTCTGAAATACCGTCTGGGCCGTTCCAGTAGATATGCAGGAAGGAATGGTGCGGCTCACGCGGGAGATTGTCGCCTCCGTAGATATTGGCAGTGTGTCCACCGATGATCAGATCCGGATATCCATTTCCAGTAAGGTCAGCCGCCCTTGCGCAAACACCGTGAAAAACCGCCAGTTCCGAATGACGTTCCATACTGAAACCATCCGGACCGCCCCAGAGAATCAGACTGCGGTCGCTATTTATGATTGGGACGACCAAGTCCAACCAGCCATCATTGTTGAGATCAACAGCAAGAATCCATCGACCGCCGCCACATTGCTGGTCATCCATGCCCAGGGAAATGTCCTCGAACTTTTCAAAACGATCCGGGCCGCCATGATAATAGCGCAGTTTTCGCCAAGTATCACAGATGGAGACGATTTCCAGATATCCGTCGTGATTAAAGTCCGCCACCAATGCACCCCAGCCGACATTGGTATCGAGGGTGCGGGATTTTTCAGGTTGGAAACCATCCGGACCGAAGTGATGCAGGTGATGCCCCGGGTCCAAATGCATGGAATTTTCTGAGTTGTTGCAGACGATCAGCTCCGCCCAGCCATCATCATCTACGTCAGCAGAGAAGCAGTCGACAGCGCACCAGCACGGGACTTCCAGACGGTTTGCGGGGTCATAGCCGTCTTTGCTTCCCCAGTAGATATAGGTTTTATCGAAACCAACAGCACTGCGAGAATAGTGATTCAGCAGAAAAACATGTCGCTTTCCGTCGGGATTTCTGAAGATGGAGACTCGCCTCATATCTTCGCCCTCGAAGCGTTTTGGGATGGGATCAAATTTGCCTTCCTTGAATGAATAAAGGAGAGCGTCGTTAGTATATGTGAGGCCGTTGGTACATTGTCCGAAAAGCACTGCATCTTCTGTGGCGCTCACGCAGCAGGCATGGGTTGTTTCCAGTGCAATTCTTTGTTCTTGGCTGAAGCCGTCCGGACCGTTGAAATAAATGAAGCTGTACCTCTTTCTGGAATCATCCAACTTTGCGCGTGCAGCTATTGCCAAGTCTGGTCGCCCGTCGTTGTTGAAATCTGCAATGGCGACTTGCAATGCCATGGGCACTTCCAATGAAAAGACACATTGCAATTCGCGAGATTTATCCGAAGAATAAAAAAGAACCTTCTTGCCTGTGAGCAAAGTAAAGCAATTTCGTCCCTCCCAACATACTTTCTGCAACATGCGTGACGGCTCGAATTCTTTTTCCATTTCACTTTTCAGGGTCTCTTCCTTCTCCTGCTGGAGGACTTCATTCTCCGGCAGTTCAGGCAGAACAGTGAAACGCTCGATAGAAATTCCCTCCGGACCGCCCCAATAGACAGTGGTTTCCGTCTTGTCTTTTTGACGAACAATCAATTCGTCATAACCATCACCATCCAAATCGGCTGCAGCGACGGCGCTTGCTTCAATGGGAAAGTCTTGATAGCGTGTCCATTCGAAGCCAAGCTCCGTTTGGAAGAAAACCCGGACGACTTTATATTTTGTAAGGGCAAAGGCCAGGCAGCATTTTCCGGAGCCGTCAAAATATCCGCAACAGCAATCTTCGGCCCAAGGCGTTGGAATACGTATATGGTACTTTTGGGAATATCCTTCCGGCGAACCGAAATAGATATCGGTGGATGCATGCGGCGCCGCCATATCGTAGTAGCCGCCTATAACGATATCGTTCCAGCCATTCCCTGTCAGATCAGCAACCAGTCCACATAATGCGCCCTGTCCCAAGAGTTCCGCACGGTTGCCTTCCTCATCATAGACATAGCTTTCTGCGGATTCATGGTGGTTCTGGCAATTGGCGAAGACAAGTGGGAAAAAACCATCGCGCCGCAGATCATGCTGGTAAATACGCTGAAGCACGCCGGCGCGGGAAACATACAGATTCTGCCCACTATTGCCAAATGTGCCCTTGCGAAAACTTTCAAAACCTTCGGTAATCCAATGTCGAGTTGTCATATGCGTTCAATTGCAATAGGTTCTCTCTCCAGAACCCGTCATTGCATGTTTTTGCTTTCTATGTTTCGAAAAGAATCATCCCCTGCCACTTTTCTTTTGGCTGAATCTCTCCGACATTGAGCCAGATGATACCCAGCAGGATATACAGTATATCCGCCGGAACTCCAAGCCACTGGAAGCTGACAGCGCGGGGCGTATCTCCGATGCAGAGATTGCTGGAGATTGCCCAGATGATCAAGCCGGCGCCAAAGCCGGTAATCATGGTTGGCAGGGTCATCAGGAAAGTATGAAAGGGGCGTGTTTTATCACGCAGGTGGTTCCAGAGGAAAATCGCCAGAAGGCCGGCTACAAAGACGCAGACCGGGATGGTGAAGCCGATCGGTCCGCCATAGCCCAGCGGCATGCCTTCCTGCCAGCGGTTGACCGCATTGGTGCTCAACATGTACCAGGTAATCGTGCCGATTTTCATACCCCAAAGCAGACCGGACGCCACCCAGACAAGCATAGTGCTGGCTCGCTTCGAAAAGATCGCATATAGAAATGCCGGCAGGATGATGGCATTGAAAATACTGAAAATTGTCGAGGCTTCAATGACACTTTGACGGAGCCAATCCGATGACAGGGTAACCAGCAGTCCCTGTCCAATGGCAAGGACACCGACGATTATCGTGGCAATGCGCGACAGGCGGACTTGACGGTCTTCCGTTAGTTCCGGATTGAAATAGCGCACGTGGAACTCCTTGACATAGATGGTGGCCATGCTGTTAAATGCTGCATTCAGCGTGGAGATGACCGCTGCCAGCATGCCGGCGAGGATAAGTCCCGGTATTGGTGAAGGAATTTGCGTCGAGATGAAAGTGAACAGTGCCGTATCTCCGCTTGCCGGCTTGAAATCCTGATTTTGAAAATAGTACGTGAAGACTCCGATGCCGATGATCCACAAGATCAGCGAGGTCGGTATCGTAAAGATGGCGTTGACCGTCTGCGTTTTGACGGCGTTTCTTAGATTTCCGGAAGCCAGCATGCGCTGGATGCCCATCTGATTGGTGACTGCGCCCGAAACTCCCCCTACCAGCATGCTGAAAAGCAGTATCCAGAAGGAGAGGCGGTTGTATGGACTGAGTTTGTAAAAGCTGGGCTTGAAATACTCATCAATGCCGTGTCCTTCCCTGAAACAGGTTGAGATGGCTCCAACAACCCCGCCGTCAATTTTCCAAAAAAGGAAAAACAGGATGCAAAAGAGACCGCCGATAAGCACTATGAATTGCATGACATCTGTCCAGACAACCGCTTTCAGGCCGCCGGCGCTGGTGAATGCCAGGGATACGCCGCCGATAAGCACAATGGACAGCCACGGCGACCAGCCTGCCGCCCCCAGAAAAATTTTGCTGGTTGAGAACAGCAC
This sequence comes from Oligosphaeraceae bacterium, assembly GCA_012799725.1. Taxonomy (GTDB): domain Bacteria; phylum Verrucomicrobiota; class Lentisphaeria; order Oligosphaerales; family Oligosphaeraceae; genus JAAZIY01. The sequence continues at coordinate 20,798 of JAAZKR010000181.1, forward strand.
CATTCCAAGGTAAGTCATGCTGCTGTAAAGTCCCAGTCCGGCAACTAGGCTGCGCACTGCTGGGGAATAACGGTATTCCAGATAGGCAAACGGGGTAAAACTGCCCAGCTTGAAATAGAACCTTAGGAATATACTGCAGGCAAGGATGCTCACCAACGGTGTAAACAATCCAAGAACAAACATGGAAAGACCATGATTGAAGATTTCGCCAGGGACCATAACGATCGAAAAGGCGCTTAATGACGCCATCAGACAGGATATCCCCAGTGCGAAGTACGGCAGCTTTCCGCCACCAAGCAAAAAGCTTTTCGAGTCTTTCTGCTTGTCTTTCCGGACACTCAAAAACCCGATCAGGATCATCGCAATAAAATAAGCCGTTATGACCACATAGTCAATACTTCGCAGGGTAGCCATCCCATTTATTCCTTTCAGAATCCAATTGTATATAGTGAGGCATCCTTCATCTGGACCTTAATTTTGAACAATTCTTGCGGAGCAATCAGACCAGTGTCAGCATCAATATAGTCACCGGCGGCAAATTCAGCAGCGGCACCTGCAATAGGAGTCCCATCCAGGCGGCATATCTGAATTTTCAGATTGCCCCCGCTGGCGATTTTTGCATTGACCGAGATTTTCCCATCCGCTCGGATCGGGCGCGTCATGAAAGTACCGGCTAATTCCCCCGCCATGGCGTAGAAGAAGCCGTCTTTGCGCAATATCATAACTGCTGGTGTAACTCGCGAACGGCGCATGTCCTCTGCCAGTTTTTCGTAGTCGTAGTCGAAGTACTTGAAAAGCGGCCAGTTCTCCAGCCCGCGTCCGGCAAAGCGTTTTTTGATGGCATCAGCAGTAATTTGCGACTTGTCTCCGGACATTTCGCCATAGAAATGATAGCCGCTGCTCTGCCAGTTGAGCAGCCAGTAGAGCTTTCCGTTATGGTGAAATGCTGCTTGCGACGGGTGAATGTTGCCGGCACACCATGTTCCCGGCGGGGTATTATCAAGGAACATCGGGGACCCGGGGAACTGTTTCCACTTGAAGCCATCCCAGCTGTAGGCCAGATCACAGCAGAAGCGCTGGTCTCCGGCAAAGTATTTTGACACAAGGGCACAGATGGGACCGCCATCCTTGAGGCGGAAAGGGGTGGCGCCATAATGCTGGGTGCCGATCTGCTCGGTCAGAACCGGCAACGCCATGTAAGCGCGGCTGTAGTGAATGCCATCACGGGTGCGAAAAACGGTCATCAGGCGGGAAATCCTGCTGAGGTTGTCGTAGGGGATATTCAGGGGTTCGTAGCGGCGAATGACCCGCCCATGAATCAGAAAGAATTCCTTGCCATCGTCAGAAACCCATTGGCCTCCAAAATTGTCATTAGTCTCGAAACCCTCCTCGAGGTCCCCGGGATATCCGTCCTCCAACAAAGGATTTTTAGCGAGGAGCAGTGACTGTCCTGGTCTCTTGTGCCAGACCGGCCAGGTGGTACGCTCGAGCGGTTTGATTCCTTCCCAGGCAGCCTGTTTGGAGTAGCCCAGTTTGCCTGGGGAATGTGAAGGAATGTAATGCATCTCCATTCTGGTCAGATCGACTGCACCGTCCGTCTCTGGATTGTAAAGTCGCCAGTGTTCCTTTCCGTCTGCCCCGGGCTGAGCCTTTGCCGTCTGGAAACGGGTAAGGAAACGCAGGGGATTGGGCTGAATGCCAGGCACTTTTTCGCCGCTGGTTCGAGGGCGGACCTGCCATCGAGCGGGACGATCCGGATCATCAGAGGTGGCAATATAGTCGCGTTGACTGGCCTTTGAGAATCCCCGATCCACCGTGTAGAAAGAGAGATGAAGTTTTCCGTCCGCAAGACCGATCTGTGCGCCGTGCTGGAAATATGCATCTTCCGACATTGACTTGTCGGTGACATGGTACGCCTCCGTAACCCCTTGGCAAAAGCGGATGTTGTCGCTGGACTCCAGCTGCCAGTCATCCGGGAAATAAAGCTTCTTTCCTGCGAGTTCAAGAAGCTTGGGTGGTTCAGGATCCGGTACCTGCTGACGGCGAAGCAGGCGAAGAATGGAACCTCTCGCTGCCGATTCTCGAGCATCTTCGGTGACAGTCACCAGGAACTCGCCGTCCGGGAGGTTCCGGATTTCGAATTCGACCGGGTTTTCACCTGGCTGCAAAACAAGATCACGTTTTGGCTGAATTTCTTTTTTGGAACGTCGCTCCGACAGACTGATGGTGACCGGCAATGCCTCGTCGGTTTTGTTGTAAAGCAGCAATACGGCCGGTGCATCCCCCTCATAAGCGGCCAGGCGGAAATCACCCCCGAGTTTTTCAGCAAATTCCCGGTTGGCGGCACTGACATTCCCGTAATACGGTGTCCAAAGCCCCAGCGCATCGAGCTCGTCTCCGGGCTTGCCGACGATGGTAATGGTGGCGGAAACCAGGGAAATGGGCTTGTGCTCCTGTTCAAAAACAGTACCGCGCTGCTGCTGCATCTCTGCAGTGACCAAAGGAACATTCTGACCACCGGCATTGACTGCGAGAACGTGCACCTGCATGCCTTCCGCTGCACGAAACCGCACCAGGGAAACGTCCATCAATGTCTCCGGAGTAAATACAATCCTGGCTTCGTTTTTATCGAGGCGAAGCCGGGGAAGCACATTGCCCCCGGCAACCCCTGTGGCAGTGACACCATCCAGCTTCAGATGATCCAGTGAAAGAACGTTTTTTCGCCCGAAGAGATTTCTCTCCGCATCGCAATAGACGAGTAGATTGTCCATGTAGGCGACATTTTCAATGGGGTAAGCATTTCCGGCCTTGATTTGAACGGGGGTATTTTCTGAAGCCAGTGTAAAAGTTTTGCTTTCGGTGGTGTTTCCCTGTTCATCGGTCACCTTGATCGAATAGACCCCTTGCGCCGGCTTGAAATGCATCTGCAAGTGGAGCCATTGAGCGGGATTATGGCGTAGGCCGGAAGCCTGATAGTTTTCACTTTTGCCATTGATGACCTTGATGGAGCTACTGCAGATCACCCCGCCAACCTGCCGCTTCTGTGCATCCAGCAAAAAAACGTAGCCGATTCCCTTGTAGTCACAGGAAACCGTGATATCATGCCCTTCGGGTGCAGGCTGCCGGAAAGGAAAATAAACAGCATTGTGCACCTTGCTCGAACGGTAAATCTTCAGGGATTTCCCGAATTCAGGACGAGCGGGGTCTGCGGCCAGGGTGAAATCCGGCGCGGCATCCTGGATGCTGCTCTCCATCGTCTCAAATTTATTTTGCAAAAGAACGATTTTGCCCTCAGGCGCCTTGGACACGCTTGCAGCTGATAGCAGGGACGCAGAAAACAATACGAAGAAAAGCAGAATTCCAACCAAAGAAAAATGCTTCATAATACTTCCTTTTGCAGTTAATTCAGTCGTCCGAATCCTTTTTTGCTTTCTGTGCCGCCGGTTTGGATCAGGTCGTTCAGGTTGCCTCTTTTTTTGGCCATGGCGAGCTGCCCGAAGGTTTCGTCTGCGGCCTTGTAGAACAGTTCTCTGATTTCAGGGGTATGGGCGGCGGTGGGATCATACCCGATATCGGAATGGATGAAACCCTTGTTCAGCATCTGCTCCGTGAAAAAGGTGCTCTCCTGCGCATTGGCAAACTGAGGTTTGATCAGAGCCGGCAGTTCCATTTGATTGCGGAAAGTATATTCAACGCCATGCGCGGCGGCGATGGCACTCATTCGAGTCATGAACTCCTGCCCGGTGTCACAGATGATTTTGGAAACATTGATTTTTTCCATCTTGTCCAAAGTAGCCAACGCCGCGACTGAGCCAACGCGCTCGGTCCAGTAGGTGCTGCTGATGAAAGCCTTGTTTGCGCCCTCCATGGCGGCTCTTGTGCCGATGACCGCACCAACAGGATGCCCATTGCCAAGAGCCTTGGCAAAGACAGCCATATCCGGCGTCACACCAAGAATTTTGTGGGAACCGCCAAAGGTCAGACGCCAGCCGGCGGTGATCTCATCGAAAATCAGCAGAATGCCTTCCTTGCTGCAAACCTCCCGGATATGCTCCAGGAAGCCCTTGGCCGGCATGGTCCAGCGAACCGGCTCCATGAACACTGCGGCAAGCTTGCCGCGGTGTTCCCGGATTATCTTGTCAAACTCCTCGAAATTGTCAAAATGAAATGCCAGCGAGGTTCCTCGGAGTTCACGGGGGACGCCCCAAGGCTGCATCCCATCGATGACCTTGCCAAAATGCTCCTCGTCCGCTCCCAGGTTCATGGCGATATACCAGTCCGTCCAACCGCTGTAACCACAGATGGCAATACGTGAACGATCCGTCGTGGCGCGCGCAATCCTTGCGGCGATAGCGGCAGTTTCGCCGCCGGTTCGTGCGAAGCGGACACATTCCGCCCATGGATGGATCTGGCAGAGACGGTCTGCCAGCTGGACTTCCTCGTAGCAATTCTGCGAACACATGCTGCCTTTGCGCACCGCCTCGATAACTGCGGCGCTCACGTCGGGGTCTGCAAATCCCAGTGTACAGGCGGCAATGCCGTTAGTGGCAAAGTCATAAAAATGACGGTCGTCATAGTCAATGATTTCACAGCCGTACGCCTCCTTGTAGTAGGCAGGCCAGAGTCCCGGGGCACGCATAAAGGGATGCTTGCTCAACAACTGGGTTCCACCGCCAGGAAAACGCTTCTGGGCATGCTTGAATAATTCAATCCCTTTCAACATGGTTGTCTCCTCCTATGCTCTGTCCATTGCGGGATATTTATAGGGAGCCTCCTGCAATTCATCAAACATCTCAAACTTCAATACAGAATCGGCCGGGATATCGGCTTTGGCGATGGAGCCGACGATGTGGATGTACGCCATAGGGTTGACCCCCCCCCGATGTCCCGGACGTTTTGCATTCAGGTCACTTTCGGCAATCCGTTTCCCCCTGGGAATATCTTTGGCGGCAACCAGCACTTTTCTTCGAGCGGTATTAGCGGCAATTTCTTTCGGGACGTCCCCCATGACAAGGCGGGTGTTGCCGCAGCCCATTGCCCTCTCCACGTGACGCACCTTTTTGATCATTTCTGAAAGAAAGGGAACATCGACGGACATGCCAGCATCAGCCGGGTTGTCTTCCGCGCAAATCTGGATATGCCGGGAAATGAGTGCCGGCTGGAGTGCGGCGACCGCATAGATTAGAAAGTCACTGGTGGTGTGCTCGACGCATCCGGCCAATACTCCAGTGGCGCCAAAAATCTGCCGATAGGTATTGATGACCTCCAAGTCCGCCGTGGCGAACAGGTTATCTTCCCCGCTTCCTTCCCGGGTGGAGTGTAGAACGATGATATCACGGTTGCCGGCTTCCTGCAAGGTTTTGACGGCGTTGACCATTTCCGTGATGGAAATATTGATGTCATGCAGGGTCAACGGAACGCCCAGAGACGCTGCGGCTTTCAGCAGAAAAGGATTGTTGACATCATCGCTGTTGATATTCATCATTTCCACCCCCAGACGGCGGCAACGCTCGACGCTGACTAAATCCAGCGGCGTCGGATAAACGATAATATCATGTTTTTTCCCCAGTTCCAGCAATTCAGCCCACTGCTCTTCAGTAAAGGCCAATTTCCGCCAGGCTTCCATTATATCAAAACCATGGCCGCGACCAAAGTCCCCGGTCCACATGTAATCTTCGGGCGAGGCCATAAAGATATCAGCTCCATCACAGCCGGCTTTGGCCGCTGCTTCAATCATAACCCTGGCCTTCTCTACATCACCATTGTGAGCCGCCCCGATTTCCGCAGTCAAAAAAATAGGTTGTCCAGCTCCGATGAAACGGTTGCGCACCTGAATTGTGCGTGTGCGATTCTGATATAAATCCATGATTGCTCCTTGAGAAATTAGATGAAAAATCTTGTGAATGCCATTAGCTGTATAGCCAAGTTATTCTTCTGGTCGAAATGATGCCCATCGTGGTCGAGGGTTCAACCTCCATGCACCTCCTTTTAGTTTGTGGGGTTGCAGGTCGCTATGGATTTATCGAAATTGCCCGGCACTGGCCGGCTGTGGTCGATTTCACGCCGGAGGAAAGAATCCTGCCCGATTTTTCCATTCAGGATATCCTCTTCTGTGAAACGCGCCAGATAGAGGTAGCCTCCCTTGGTACGATTGTAGTCATAGGAAATGTAGATGTTGCCTTCTTTCGTCTGGATGCCATCCGGATAGGAGACCCCATTGCGCTCATCAAGCAGCAACTTCCCCGGCCAAGTCTGACCGTCGTCATTCGAAAGAAACGCCGTAAGTTTTTCCCGAATTGAAGAATTGTCATTGGTAACCAGAAGGATTCGGCCGGATTGCAGACGTTTTATAAAGAAGCGGCTGCCTGGCCCCGGCAGGTCGGTAAGTGCAGGTGTACTCCAAGTCAGCCCCCGGTCTGCCGAGATGCTGCAGGCAATCCCCTTGCATGCGCGAATATAGCAGACAATGCGACCGTCACGCAATTCCAAGAAGATATGTTCGTCGAAAGACGGCCCCCCGGGAATGCCGGTGACATCGACCGTCCCGCGCAGCGAAAAGCTTTTCCCTTCATCCTCGGAAACCACCATCATCGCGCCATAGACCGGCCACAAGGATTCATGACGGGCACGATGTACACTTTTTACACTCCACAACGAGCAAGGCAATGCCCAGGTTCCATCGGACAACACAGTGGGTTTATTAAGCATGATCCCATTGGAAATGCGGCGTGGCGCAGTGAAGCGAAAGTGTTCTGGTGCCGCATTCGGGTTCTCCAAAATAACATACCAGACACCAACCAGCCCGTCGAAGACTTCGTCCACCAAGCCGGATATACCATCTTCCCCTGCACATCCCTGAGCCCAGAACCAGTAGAGCTGCCCGTTTGGGGCGAGCCAGAGTGTCGGATCAAAAGCGCGGACATCCGGATGCGGCGGATCGACGACGGCTACGGCGTCTGTCCAAGTTTGACCGTCATCATCGCTGACAGAAAGCATCGCATAGTTCTTTTTGCATTCTGTAGTCCCGCCCGGGTACCAAGTCGCAAAAAGACGACCTGAAGGAATGCGCTCGATCCCTGGAATGCCCTGATGGGTGCGAAGCTCCCTGGCATTATTAGGACCTGGCTTTGTCACAGGAACAGCATGAAGTGATTCGTATGTAAAATTCATGGAAAACTTTTCTTTTGGGTTGGTTTTATGATTTTGTATGTTATTTATTACTATATGGGAAAAGAAAAATTGGGCAAGACACAAAAACACCTAAAAAGTGCTCTGGATTGAAGTCAATGATTCCCATGATAAGAAACCGTATTCAATCAAAGGAATAGGGCTCGAATTTGACGCTGACACTACGCACTCGGGGTGAGCTTACAGAATTGAAAGCATAGAGAATCAGGCGGTACTGCATATATTTTCCACAGAAGCGTTCTTTTTCTACAGCATCGTGAGCGCGGAAGCGGTCGTTAAGGGCGGTCGGTCCGCACCAGCGTTCTGTTTCCAGTTCTTCCAGAGAATCAGCCGTGCGGAATTGGGCGAAGACATCGCATTTATGAGGAATATCAGCATCCCAGTAGATTTCGGAAATACCGCAACCTTCGGGAATCTCATGGACTTCGCTCTCGTAGTATTCGTCAAATGAACGATCCAAGACATTGCCGGAGTCAACGGAGTTCATGCCATGCACACCGAAAGTTGGCAGATTGACCGTGTTCTTTTCATCGAAACCATTGGGGCCGTTATACCATACAGTTGATTTGCAGATGTGGGCGCCAAAATACTTGTGATTGCCTATGGCCAGGTCCATGTAACCATCATCGTTGAAGTCTGCGGCATACGAACCGGAAACGGCGTGAGTTTGGATCATCGTACGATTGTATGGCGAGAAGCCTTCTGGCGAGTTCCAGTAGATGTAGGATGGAATGTCCCGATTATAAATATCCTCGTAGGAGCCGACAAAAATGTCCAGGAGCCCATCGTTGTTAAAGTCTGCAATATTCATCGAGTTAACGCAGCAGCATGGCAGTTGCGTACGTCGGGTTTCGGAGAAGCCATCGGGACCGCCCCAGTATATATGTATGAATGAATCCCATGGGCGTCCGGAGGTTGGACTGTGGCCAGCCAAAATCAGTTCGGGGTAACCATCCCCATTCAGGTCTGCCACCTTGTGTCCGGAAGCATGATGGATTCGGAACTCCTGTCTATTTTTCATGCTGAAGCCATCGGGACTACCCCATAGAACCAGTGATTTCTCTTTATCAATGCAAGGCAATATAAGGTCCAGATATCCGTCACCGTTCAAGTCAGCCATGCCGATAAAGAGAGCATTCTTATAGAGTTCGCCATTTTCATCTTCCATCTTGATTTCCACGGCATTCTCTTCTTTATAGCCTTCCTCGCTGCCGTAATAGACCTTGAGGATCGAGTGGTCGAATCCACAGAACGCAATATCCAAGTAGCCGTCATTGTTCATATCGCCCACAACCACGCCATGAGCACGGGTAGTCTTCAAGCGGAACGGTTGTCGCTCGAAATCTCCATTGGCTTTCTGATAATAGATATATGAACCCCTTTCGCGATAAACAGCTCCGGATATTTCTGCTGCATTGGCAAAGACCAGGTCGGCGCGGCCATCGTCATTCAAGTCGGCGCAGGCCATGGCAACACTGCCCCAGCTGGGGAGATGGATGACATCGTGCTCATGGTAGCCGGTATCAGAACCCAGATAAATGGTATTTTCCGGGTTGCCCAAGTAACTGCCGGAACTCTGGTTGCCGACTACCAGGTAACTGCGTCCTAATTTGTCATGGACAATCAAGGAACAATATACGTTGTGTCCTTGCAGGCGAATTGGCTTAGGAACCGAGGGTTCAGAAAGTTTTCCAGTGGCAAAGACCAAGACATCATTGTCGAAGGAGTCGTAAGTATGGTTTTGGGAAATGACGAAATCGGTCCCTTTGCCGCCGGAGAGATTTCCAACGCAGACATCACTGGCCATGAAAGTAACGATTGGCAGTGGATTTTCCGTGTCGAAGAAGCCGTCCTTGCCCAAGAAGACATATGAGTATTCCTTTTTTCCATGGCGGTCACGGGCTGCAATGACCAAGTCTGTTTCACCGCGCCCGAATAAATCGGCTGTTGCAGCCACGAGTCCTTCTTTGCAGGGAATGGTTAAAGGTTCACCCAGACCGGCTTCTTCAAAAGGATAGAGAAGCAGACAATTTTTGCGGAAAACAGTCAGATATGTCTTATCATCGATTTTGACTTCACGAAGCTTCGGCCTGTTTTTTTCTACTGCCTGATTATAGTTATCCCAGGAGAAACTGATTTCTTCGTAATCCGGATCCGGCGGCAGGCAGGGCAGTTCCTGGGCATCAGCCGTGAAATCTTTCAGCATGGTCACGCTGCCATCTTTTTTACGAAGGAAGAGGGTGGCAGTCTCATCATTGGGAAACTTATGCCCCAACAGGCTGCTGAGGTTTTCCGTCTTGATTTCCGTCCAGGTTCTGGTGATAAAGCCTAGTTCATCCTGGAGAAAGATGCGGATTAAATCTTTTTTGCCGTAGGCTATATCCATGCGTCCGTCGCCATTGAAGTCTCCAGCAGCGACAGCGGTTGAAGTCGGAGAGGGCAGATAGGTGATATATTTGTCTGACGGTCCGTTTTCCCCCATATAGAACATGGCGGAGTTGTGAATGTAACACATTCCGTCCCAAACAAATGCCCATGCCATGTCTTCAGTGCCATTACCGGAAAAATCCGCAACGACACCCTCTGCCGCTGCTGCCATGTGTATCTGCCATTTCTTTTCTGGATGATTGACAGGATCCGGGTAAACATCCATGGGCACCATTTCTTCATGGCACTGAGCGTTGGCAAACATCAGGTCAACATGACCTCTGTCTCGAACGCTGGAACGGTGAATTCTTTGCAAAACACCTTTGTGGGAAACATAAATGTTCTGACCTCCACCGCCGAATTTTCCTCGACGGAAAGCCTCAAATCCAGATGTCGTCCAAATTTCACTCATGCTGTTGTTACTCTAATTGCTCTTGATTGCAGAAATCAATGGTAGTGAAGGCGCTTCGCTAGTTACAAGTGAAAAATGCAGCTATGGCGAAGCTTCGAAGAAAGATATACGAACACAGTCATCCCACAAGCGGTAAAAAACGGCATAATTGGTTCAATTTCACGCTTAACAA
>JAAZKR010000182.1 GCA_012799725.1 Oligosphaeraceae bacterium
ATTGAACCGCCAAGGTCGCCAAGACGCCAAGCTTCTTTTTCATCCCCTTTCTTTGCGTCCTTTGCGTCCCTTGCGTCCTTTGCGGTTATCCCCCTCATTGAACCGCCAAGGTCGCCAAGACGCCAAGACGCCAATTAAAGCGCATGCAGTCCCATCCGCCAAAGCAGCAACCTGATATAAAATTTCCGTATCTTTAGTTGTTAAAAAATCACTATGCGCTCTCTTCTTTCAGCTCCGCGATCCATATTTCGCTGTGCCGCTCGATGATATCATCTCCTTTGATTTTGAGGAAGGTCGCCGCGTCCAGGACAAGTCCACTGCCGTCAGCGAGGGCAAGACAGTGGAAATTTCCCAGCACGCCATGTATTCCATTGCGGATTTCATGCGGAAGGACAACTTGTTCGCTGCTGCGGTCCAGGGTACCGGATTCCGGATCAAAGCGGGCGATCAGCAATGGCGCTCGAAAGCGCGGAACCATGCTGTTATCTCCAATATCCCGAGTATAGACGAGGTACAGCTTTCCGGCCAGCTCGAGCCAATGCTGCTGGGTCGATGACATGCTCAGCAGTTCGCCGTCGGAAAAACTCCAGGGACGCGGCTCGGGGAAATTCATCGGGTCTGCGCCGCGGCTCCAATACCCCCTGCCGTCTTCTGCACGGATGGTCAGAAAATATTCCCCGTTGAAATAATACAGGGAAGGTTCACAGAACCCCCTGAGAACCGAATGGTTCAGTACATTGCTGGAATTTTCAACAAGCAGCTCATCGCCATCGAGAACCGCCTGCAGCACACAAACAGAATACTGAGGAGAATCCCAACCATAATATTCCACCCGCCCAGTTTCGAAATAGACAGGAAGCAGGATATCCCCCTCCGGAGTAAACGCGAGCTGGGCACAGGCAACGCGCCAATCCTTGCAAGAATCCATGGCTGGAGTCGCTAGCTTGCGCATCGAAGACCAGCCGCGACTTGGATCGTAGATGCTGTAAACCGGCACCTGATGGGGAGTTGCCTGCAATTTGTTCACAGCATCTTTATCCCAGTCCAAAGCGCCTCGATGAGTATAAAAGGTGTTGCAGCCGATTGCCAGCACACGGGAACTCCCCGGCAGCGCAAACAAGCGCAGGTCCGCAATGCCCTCCGTCAGTTCCGGAGACAACGCACGGCTTTCGAACGAAGGAATAACCGACGGCGCCGACCAGCCATCGCCAAAAGCAGAGGAAATGCTGTATTCTGGACTGCCATAATGGTCACTGCCGACAAATGCCTGCATGCACATCAGCCACTCGCCGCCTGGAAGCGGAGCCACCGACGGATGAAAATAATTCGTCGATGATTTCATTTCAGGTTTTATGACCTCGATTTGCAGCATCCCGACTCCCACCCTTTCTCCAATATTCCTTCGTCGGCGGAACGGCTGTATTCCACAGGGCCATAGTAGTCGCTGCCACCGATGGTCTGCAGTGCCATCATCAAGTCGCCATTGGGGGCACGCCCAGCTTTGGGGTGAAACATGTTGCGTTCAGCAAATCCGACGCTTTGGATGTCCGTTCGTTCAATCTTCACTTTTCAGTTTTTCCTTTCCGTTGATCTTCAAACTGTCCAGCGTCATGCGCAGAAGGTATCCAGCGTAGAGGCACTCGCAATGCAATTTCCCCTGCGCCAGCGAAATCCGGTTATCGGCGCGCGGTCCCTCCCGCATGAAAACGTGTACTCTGTTCAAGGAGCTTCCCTTTTCGCCCTCAAGCTCGCTTTCGCACAGCAGCAGCCAGACATCTTTCTTAAAAACCGACAAGCGGACCAGGCAGGGTGCGTTTTTGGAAAAATCCAGCTCCAGGCGATACTTCTCGCCTGGCAGAACTTCGCAGGGGAGGATTTCCCGGTAGCGCCATGTTCCGGTACTCTGCTCCAGGCGCAAGAAGGTACCGTGCGTGCCGTAGTCCTTCTCATCTTCGCCGCGGCACACGGTGATTTGCCAGCAGGGCGTCTTCTCCCCGCCGTCCAGCCGACAATTAAAACTTGCATACATGGACAGCTTTTCGATGCAAAAGTCCAGCACCGCCACACGGATGTCCTGCCCGGTGTCCACGGTGAACTTCGCTGCATGCGCCGCTTCCTCCACGGCGCCAAGCCCTGCACACAGCAACAGCAGGAAGCAGCACAGCCATTTCATTTTCCATTCTCCAATATGGTGTAATGCGGTTCTTTCTGCAACGTGCAGCCGGTTTTTCCCAGGTCTGTGGACTGCGTCGGCGCCAGCTCCGCCAGCGTCAGCAGCCGTCCTTCCGCATCCTCATATTTGACGCCACGTGCCGTCATGCCTCCGAAATTGCTCAGCCTGCGCCTGTCCTTGTCCAGGCGCAGCACCGGCATGAGGTAATATTGCCGCACCGACTGGTCGATTGCATGCATAATCTCCTGGCGGCTGCCGTCTCCGAAAAATGCGATTCCCGCATTATCCGGCAATTGCTCCTTGGTTGATTGGATTTGCTGCGCGGCCTCCTTTCCGGTTGTAATCCAGTCTTCCCCGATGCCCAGGCCGATGATGCTTTTCTCTGCCCAGCCGCTCTCAACTGCAGCCCGGTGTCTGGCGGCAATGCGCCGGTATTGCAGGAAGCTGGCCATGTATGTTTCCATGATGATGAGGTCGATGCTGTCCGCGATGCATTGGTTGATAGTGCTGCATTCCGGGTCGATGCTCGCGGTCCATGCATAGATTTTCTTGTCTGGCACTTGGATGCGTGCATCGGCGATCGCAGGGCATACGGTTTGGCACTGGTAAGGGTAGTATTCCGGCTTTCCCATGTAGAATTCGTCAATCAGGATGCCGTCGCTCTCCTGCATCCGCCTGGCATACTTGCCGGTGAGCGCTTCTTTGTCTGCCGGGCGCGCCTTCAGACCAGGTGCCCAGGTTAGGTTCAACGTGCCGCGTGTGAGCCAGAAGTCGCCATCCTTTTCCGGCCAAATCTGACGTGCGCTCACGTAGCGTTGCGTTGTCGGGCAGTCCCAGAAAATGATATGGATCTGGCGCCCCAGTACCGGGAACTCGATTTTCTCAAGCAGCGTCCGATCCGGTCCGTAGAGCGCCAGCTCGTAGAAGCCGTCCTCCTCGGGGAGCATTTCAAGCTTGTTTCCCACCGCTTGCAACGCGATGGGCTGTTGCTGCCCATTGCGGGGCGACGTCACTTCGGCACTAAAACCCGGCGGTGCGCCCTTCACCGTTATCAGCAGTTTTTCGCCAGCCAGTGGCAAGCTGCGGCTCCAGCCGACTTCAATATTGCCGCCATGACAGACAACCATGGCGACCAGCAGTACTGTCACGACAGTATTTTTCATTTCACCACAACCATTTTCTCAGCACAGGTATCCAGCCCGGTGTAATTGCCACCGGGCGCGATGCGCGCAATCAATTTATGCCATCCTCTCTGCGCGGGGCACCAGGCCATGTCCAGCAAGGCCCGGTCGGTGAACACGACTTTCTGTTTGCGTCCGGCGTCAACGGTCATGGGGTACTCGGTGCCGTTCAGCGTATGGCGGTATTGTGTGGAGTCGAATGGGGGGAGGTTCAACCGCAGCAGTCCATTGCCGATTTCCGGCAACTCGCGACTGGCCACCAGCTGCTGCCCGCCATCGGGCGTCTGGCAAAGCAGCTCGACCGCGACATTCTTTGCTTTCATGCCGCCGAAATTGTGCACCATCACCGTCACTTGGCATGGCTGCCCGGCGGTAGGCTCGCCGGGAACCATCAGGTCTTCGGCGACAAGCGACACAACCGGGTTCAGGAAATAGCGTTCAGTCATCCGGTCAAGGAAAGCGGAGTATTCCCGGGCGTCCGCGCCCTCTGTGTTGCCGAAATAATAGCAGATGCCAGGTGCCTCGGGAGCCAGACGCTTGTAGATGCGGATGCGCTCCTCGACTATAGCCGGCTCGGCCACTCCGCAGACGCCGCCGACGCCCAGCGCGATGATTGCGCCGAGGTCCGCAGTATAGTCGCACAAGGCGTCCTGGTTGCGCAATTTGTCAATCCAGACGCGCAGGCGCTCCCCAAAGTGATGTGCGCCGAAGTAGCTGGTCGCAAACTCGGGATAGAACTCGGCCATAAACAAATGCCTGGCGTCACGTGCCGTCTGCATCTCTTCACGCAGAAGCGGACCTCCGGTCCAATTGATCACGGCCATTTCCGGCATTTCCTTGGCGATGGCGGTGAACGCCGCCGTGCACTGGCGGACAAAATTCACGCCTTGGGCATCAGGATACACCCCCAGCTCATCAATCCCGAATCCGTCGAATCCGTCCGCCTTGATCGCGCGTGCACGCTCGATAAGCCACTCGACCACCTCCTCATCACTCTTCCCGAACAGATGGCCGGGGCGCAATGACAGCGTGCCCAGCACCCGGCTGCCTCTTTTCCGCCATGAATCTGGTGTCCCTGAAATTCCCTTTTGGAAGAATACGTCGGTTCCGACGTAGCGGCAATATTGCGGGTCGGTCCAGGTGAAAATGCGCAGCTCGCGCCAGACAACCGGCACTTTCGGCAGTTCCTCCGCAACGGCTCCATCCCGCATGGCGCGGAGCGTGTAGAATCCGGTCTCCTGCGGAATCCAGGCTTCTTCGGCGGACAGACGGTTGACGATGTTTCCGTCGGCATCGAGGATTTCCCATGCATCGCAGGTGCCGTGCTCCATGACCAGCTTGACCGGCGCACCAACCTGCGGCAACAGCGGGGCATGCAGAATCCCCGCATTGGAAAGCAATGTTGCGGCCAGCAGTGCAAGCGCCGCCCAGAAAAAACAATTTTTCATAGCCCAATCACCCTTTTAGAACCGATTCTGGTGTAATATACGATGTTGTTCGGAGGATACCATGATTCGCGCGCCACATCGGCCAGCTCCTTCGGGTGGGTTGCGGCGGCATGCCCGTCGAAAAAGGCCATGTTCACGGCGTCTCCGTGGTGCAGAGCACGCATAACGCTATAGCCTTCTACCGTCTCCCACCCACCCCATGGCGAGTAATTGTTGGTGGCAGTCCAGTTGTTTACAGTTGGAATGCCCGTTGCATCGAAGAACATTGGCACGGCGGATGGACGAGGAATTTTCTCCACCGTGACGTAATAGTACCAATAGCTTCCGATCTGGCAGTGCGTGCCGGCAGCTTCGGGGACCATCCCACGTTCGGGGCCGGCGTACGTTGCAAACATATACAGCAATGTGCCAGGGTCCCGGATAGGCCCGTCTGTGGCGGGGCAATAGAACACGGATTCAGTGGTAGCGATATTCAGGCCGCCAAAACTGTAGTCATCCTTTGCCATCAGATAGCTCCAACTGCTGTTGCCCGAACTAGCATTGATCCAGTAGTCATTGTCGGAGAGATATATCGTGCCGGCCATACCCAGTTGCTTGAGGTTGTTGAGACAAGATATGCTCTTGGCACGCTCCCGGGCCTTGGACAATGCCGGCAAAAGCATCGCAGCCAGAATGGCGATGATGGCTATAACTACCAGAAGCTCGATCAGAGTAAAGAATGTAAATTTTTTGTTTGGCATAGCACGATCTCCTTCTTTTTTCATTGCCCATTACCGAAAACAAATTCAGACACATAACCCGCGCCGGGACTTTTCCGGCGTACACCAGAACGTCTTTCAGTTGTCATGAAGCTAAAATGGCGACACGTCATTACTATAGGACGAAACAATGCGCCTGGCAATAGTTGAAAAAGAAGAAAAATAGCACTATTGTAGAAAAAAGACATTTTTTTCACCAGCATAAATAGCACTATGGGGTTTATATGGCGGAATATCAAATATCGCTGGAAGCCTTGCTTCCCTTCTGCGAAGAAGGACTGGCCATCGAGCATCCGGCCAGAATCACGGTTCACGAGGAACCGGAAGAAGGTTGGATCCACGGTGTGCCACGGCTCCTGATTTTATTGGAGGGAGAAAGCCACTTCCAAATTCAAAAGGACGGAAAACCACAAGAGCTGAAAATAAATGCGCCTGCAATACTATATTGTGCGAAAGATGGCAAACTCACCACCACAAAACACCCTGCCCCACCGTCATGTGCCCTCTCTTTCAGCTTTTATCCGAACTATATCCGCGCCATGAATGTCGATTACGATGGCATACACACCCCTCCGACAAAACGCGATATTTTCTATCATACTGACAAACCTTTGTCTGACGCCGGTGCTGCCCTGCTGAAAGCCATTGATTGTTTGCTGAAAGACGGCAATGAGTTGCTTGCCGAAGAACTCCTCGTTCCACTGTTTAAAATCACAGTTGGAGATTTAAAAGTCAGCGATGCCCCCCCAAGTGAACGACAATTGCGCCCGCAGAGACTCTGGGAGCAAATCAATACTTTCCTGCGGGATCATCGCGAAGAATCCATCACACGCACACAACTGGCACAGCTCTTCCGGATCTCACCGGGATATGTTTCGGAGTTGTGCCGGCAAAACACCGGGGAAAGCTTCTCAGAAGTGAAATTGCGTTATCAGCTGGAACGCGCGAAGAATCTTCTTATTCACAGCAACCTGAATATCAATGAAATCGCCATGCAATGCGGATTCTCCTGCGCCAATTATTTTATCCGAAGATTCCGGAAGGCCTATGACGTAACACCGCATGTTTTCCGCAATCGCCAAACAAAGCCGCCCACATGAATTTTGGTGCTTTGCGGTTAAGCCGGCTATGCCGGTGTAGCCGGAAAACGCGCAAAATTATTTAGGTTGTCGCTTTGACGGGCAGTCCGCATCGGAAGAAGGTGCTGATTGCCGGCCAAGGGGAAAAATCAACTGTTTTTTTAGGATAAATCGCAGTTCAAAGTTCCGTTGCCAGCAGAATCTGCATGCCGCGTAAAGTCAAGTAAGAACATCAGAGTCTAGTAATTGTACTTTTGACTTGCTTGACTCAGCGTTTTTTCAGGTCTACAGGCCATTTATCGATGACCTGGTCTTTCTGCGTCACATAGATAAATTCATGTAGATTGATGCTGGGATCACAATGTGGCAGGCTCAGTTCTATTTTGCTATTCAGAACCGGTTTCTCGCCACTGTAATATACTTTGCCATGTTCGTCACCAAACCATTCATAGCGCCAGCCTGGCATTACTTTGGCGTTTTGCGTGATCAGTGGAGGGCTATCCGGCGTGTAATAGAGCGCTTTCAGCCCGGCGTCAACAGTGACATGCCCGGATTGATTGTTACTCACCACACTGCTCATCAGACTGATAGCAGCGCAGAAATCATTAAAATTAAGCTGCCGCTCGCCTTCCAAAGCAGCATATTCACTATCGAGCAGACAATATGAACCAACTTGCAGCTCAGTCAGCTCCTCAATTTGCAGGTCAAAGCTGGCGGTGCCAGTACCACTGCCGCTAAAAATGCGCAGTGCTGCATTCTCGGCGCGCAGCAGCTTAAAAATATCGGCGCCCTTGTGAAGTAGACGCTGACTCTCTGAGCGACGTTGTGTAGCGGAGGGTATATGTTGCAGGTGACCGGCATAACATTGTATGCCCAGCAAACAAAGCCGGGGCAGGGCACTTATGGCCTTGCCCAGCTCCGGTGCCTGCTCAAAGGAAACACCAGTGCGCCCCATTTCCGGGTCCAAATCAAGTAATACCGGCAAGACAATATTGTTTTCTGCTGCGTTTGCCTGTAGTTCCAGGGCATTTTCATAATTATCAAGCACCACGATGCATTCTCGGCAAAGACTTTGGCAGCGCATCAGATCGGAAATTTTATCTGCACCCACTACCGGGCTGGTGATAAGTATATTTTCAATACCGGCTCGAGCTAACCCTAGCGCCTCCGACATAGTGGCTGCAGAAATGCCGGCGCAATTGCCGCCTGCCAATTGGTGAAGCGCAATTTGACTGCATTTATGGGTTTTGGCATGTGGACGCAGGAGCTTTCCGGCCGCAGCCGCACGCCTGGCCATAAGCGTCAGATTGGCCTCGAAACGTGAAAGCTCTAAAACTAAGCAAGGAGTGGATAATTCATGCTTATGCATTGTCGTGTTCCTTTTTCTAAACAAAGCACGCTTTGCACAATTAGAGAGCACAGATTTAGCCCTAAACTATACTTTGAAACTGTGTGATTACAAGCTTGCAGTCCCGCAGTTTTGCCTTTCAATTTAAACAAAGCAAGCAGCAGCTGGCAGAGGTGCCGGGCTAGTTCCGTGGCATCGCATATTTACGACGCCCCCTCCGACCACAGAACTAGCGATACAAAGGCATTATCTTATTGACAAAGCCGTAACAGCGCATGTCTCGCCGAGAAATGCACCCTGGCCTTAATGCAGCATTGGATGTTTTTGGAGGTGGATAATGGCAGTCCAAGGTTCAGAAATGATAATTAGTCGCGCGCGGGGTTGCTTGCTTGGGCAGCTTGCCGGCGATGCTCTTGGCAGCCTGGTTGAGTTTCAGACGCCGGCGGAAATACGCCGTAGCTACCCGAATGGCGTACGAGAATTGGCCGATGGTGGCACATGGAATACTATCGCCGGACAGCCCACCGATGACTCAGAAATGGCCTTGTTGCTGGCTCGAATGCTGGTGAAAACCCGGTCGTATGATCCGAAAGCGGCATTTAAGGAATATCAATTCTGGCTTGCTTCCGCACCCTTTGATTGTGGTATGACCATTTTTGCCGGTCTTCGGGGCACTTTAAATCTAAGCAGTCAAGCCAATGGTGCTATGATGCGAATCAGCCCCCTGGGCATTTTCGGCGCCAAACACCCACTGGAGACAGTTGCCGAATGGGCTAGACAAGATGCCGCACTGACGCATCCTCATCCGTTGTGCCTTCAGGCGAACGCGCTTTTCACCATGGCTATCGCCCACGCCATCGCTTCGGGCTGCGAAGCTAAGGAACTTTACCAAAATATCAAACAGTGGGCTGTCGATTTGGCTATAGACCCGGCTCTCATGGATGCTGTCCAAGGAGCCGCTGAAGCTCCACCTGCGGACTACCTCCGCCAACAAGGCTGGGTACTGATTGCGTTTCGAAACGCCCTGTGGCAACTGCTCAATGCTCCAGGCTTGGAATCCGGTGTGGTTGATACGGTTATGCGCGGTGGTGACACCGATACTAATGCAGCTATTTGCGGTGCGCTGCTGGGCGCAGTATACGGCCTGGAGGCTGTACCCGCCCAGTGGATCGAAAAAATCCTGAAATGCCGGCCTAAAGCCGGCCAGCCCGGCGTTGAACGCCCACGACCGGAATGTTTCTGGCCAGCGGATGCTTTGGAACTGGCCAAACAACTGGTCGAAGCTTGAAGGGCAAAGCGCAAGAAGACTATTCAAGATGACTCAGATTAACGATTTTTAGAAATTGTTTTAGTGTGAGGAAAGCATTTGGAGCCAAAAGAGGGAGTGTCTTATTCGCAGTATCTCGATTTGTTTCTATCCACAAAGTCAAGAGAAATTCCAAACAAACGAGTGCTAAAATGTTGCTCTTTCAGTCTTTCAGCTGGGGCGGGCGATCAGTCCGCGCCAAGTTAATTTGTGTAATCTGCGGATAAAATGTGCGGAATCTTTTTGGACAAGGCTGTCTGCTCTTGGGAACTGCGTTCCTTTCAGTTTCCCTTTTGCATGATCATTGCGGCGCTTTGTTCCACGAGCTGATTTATTCCTTCGTTAGTGAATAGCTCCGGTGAAATAGTTTGTGTGGCGGTGATGCGATTGGCTGTGTGAAAGTAGGTCACTGCCAGCAAAGTGAAAATATAGACATCAAAGCTGACCTGTTCAGAGAAAACACCGCGTTTTTGCCCGGTACGGTAAAGTTGGCGCAGATGTATAAAACTTTTTTTCTTGATATCCTTCAGCCACTGCGGGGTTTCACGCAGTTGCAAATTGCCCCAACCTATCATACGGTGCAATGTCGGATGTTTACGGTGCACATCAAGATAATGCCGCAGTAAGATAAGCGTCAGCTCCGGAAGGTCCTTTTCGTTGAGCTCGAGCAATCTATCATCTTCGGCATTAGCTCCGGCAAAGACCTCGAGCATTGCGGTTTCAAACAACTTTTTCTTATTGCCGAAATAAGCATAAATCCGTTGCCGATTAACTTTGGCACCCTTGGCCAGATCATCAATACTGGTGCCTTGAAAACCATCTCTGGCAAACAAGCGTATTGCCGCCGCCAAGATTCTTTCCTTTGTTTTCACCGCACGTTGTTGTATAGGCGTTTTCATCAATCTTGCAACCAGCGTTCCAAATTGGCTTTTACAAAGGCATCGTCATTAAGTTGCGGATAGGAACGGCATACCCGATCAATCTCCTCACTTTGTCCCGGTGAAAGCACTTCTTGCGGATTCAAACACCAGGTTCCTTCCAAGAGCCCCTGTCTGCGCAATACCTCATGAATGCCCGGAATGCAGCCACGGAATTGGTTGGCGGCATCAAAAAATGCGGCATTGCAGTCTGTCACCTGTATGGCCAATGATAAGATTTCTGCCGGCACTGTTTTTTGGGCGGAAATTTCGTGCATTTGCTGCAAGAGTTTGACGGCGCTTTGTGTCCAGACACACCAATGTCCCAGCAGACCGCCCTTGATGCGCACGCGCTTTTCTCCCAATGAGGTCTGCAAGCAATATTCCGTGAGCAGGTCAAGAACGATATTATCATCATTTCCTGTATAGAGAGCAATCTCCTTTTCACGGCCGGCTTCACAGACCGCCCGCACTACATCCAAGGTTTGATAACGGTTGAATGGTGCTATCTTGATGGCAATCAGATTGTCAATTTCAGCAAATTTGCGCCAGAAAGAGTAGGGTAGAATGCGTCCACCTACTGCGGGTTGCAGATAAAATCCTATCAGCGGTATATGTTCTGCAACCCCGCGACAATGCTCCAGCATGGTTTCTTCACTATCTTCACGATAAGCCGAGAGGCTGAGTAGACCGGCATGATAACCATGCTGCAAGACAAATTTTGCTTCACGCAGAGCCTGCTCAGTACGCCCACAGATACCAGCGATCTTCAACAGTCTTTTTCCATGCTTTTGAGACCAATCATCCGTTGCTTCAGCCACACTGCTCAACACCTTTTCAAACAGGTTGATGCCCGGATCGCGGATTTCAAATTGCGTTGAATGCACGCCGACAGCGATGCCTCCTGCGCCGGCATCTATGTAATACCGCGCCAAAGCACGTTGGCGCTTTGCTTGAAATTCACGCTTCTCATTGAGTGCCAGCGGCATCGCCGGGATCACCGTGCCCTGGCGCAATAAAGACAGCAAGTCGGCAGGAATTTGAGTATGATGCATCTGATTAGTTCCTTTTGTTAAAACTTCCCGTCACTGACTTCGAAATGAGTAGCCTTGTTCAAAGTACGTCCACCTTGCAAGAGCCATTCTGCTTGTAATTGAATGAGTTTCCCCATGCTGATGCGCGGATAGCCAAACAACTCAAAGGCTTTTGCAGCATTGTTAAGATAGCCGGACTCTCCAGAAACCGGTTGGCTATAGCAAACCGGTTTGCCGAGCAGCTCGCCAAATCGATTTGCGGCATATTCGACTGAAGTCGTCTCCGGACCGGTGATATTCAGTACCATCGCCGGATTGCCGCAATGCTCCAGACTGCGTAATGCCCAGTCATTGACATCAGCCTGCCAAATGGCGTTGAAACTGCCTACCGAATTGTTGACAGCACGCCCCTCATTGATGGCGGCAGCAATGTCATAAAGCACCCCATAACGCAGGTCGATCGCATAATTCAAACGAAATTGCAAGACTTTTGTGCCATGCCGGGAAGCATAGTACTCAAAAATACGCTCCCTGCCCAAACAGGATTGCGCATATTCACCAAGCGGTTCCGGACGCGTTTCCTCCGTGCAGCCACCCGAAGCAGCTGTCGCCAGGGGATAGACACAGCCCGTCGAAAAGACGACGATACGGCTCTCCCGAAAATGCTCCGCTACATTTGCCGGCACCGCTGTATTCATCGCCCAGGTCGTACACTCTCCACCGCTGCTAGTGCCAAATTTACGACCTGCCATAAAGATCACATTCTTAACGCGAGGCAAATTATTCACTGCATCGCGATCCAACAAATCACAGACAATCGCCTCAATCCCGCATGATAAAAGCTTTTCTTTTACACCGGTATCGCTGAAACGCGAAATCCCATATACCTTGCGCTTGACACCAGACCGCGCCACCGCTCGTATAGCCATCTGACCTAAAGAAAAACCAATCTTGCCGCCTATTCCTAAAATCGCTAAATCACCATCCAAACGGGTGAAAAAATCTACTAAAGCAGGAGAGGGTTCAGATAGATGAAATTCTAATTCAGTTTCATTTAAAATCTTATTAATCATGATTATAATCCAATTTGTAAAACCAAACAGTTGTTTTCTTTCTACTATATTGCAGCTTGCTTAATTGTCAAATTATAAACCGAAGACTAAAAAACCTTGTAACTGGAAAAGTTAAACGCACGCTTTTTGTGCATTTAATTCTGCAAATTGCAATATGTGCATTTAATCTTGCAAATGGGGCAGTGTGCTTTTAATCCTGCAAACGCCATCATACATGATCAC
>JAAZKR010000183.1 GCA_012799725.1 Oligosphaeraceae bacterium
ATTTGAAAAAGTGAACGCACCTTTGCAGAAGTAAATGCACAAAAAGCGTGCGTTTAACTTTCCAGTTACAGAAAATGGCCTTTTTGGAAAAACGGTTTTGTTAAGCGTGAAATTGAACCAATTATGCCGTTTTTACCGCTTATGGGGTGACTGTGAAAGATTTTCAAAAAACGGATGCGCAAGTTACTGGCTTTGAGGGGCCTTTCTTATTTTTAAGAAACTTTTTTGAACTTTTTGACTTTTCGGTAATGGGAGAGGGAAACCGGCTTCATGCCGGTGCGCCGCCGGCGCTCCATATCGCCTCCGGTGCAATTGCGTAAAGCCGACCTTGACATATAGCGATCCGTCCGATCTGTAGTCCGCGTAAAGTCCGTGTGGGTTGTGGGCGGCAGCCCACTCCCCAAGTCTGTTCGTGTGGTTCGTGGTTAAAAAAAAATTATCGGACAACACGCTCTGAATAATCTTGTACGTATGGAGAATAAGCCCCTTTATTGCCTGGAGTTCCTTTGTATAAGCCCATGGAAAACTTAAAGTCATCCAATTTTGAAGCCAGCTTGATGACCAGGCGTTGCGGCTTGCCAGTCAACGTGATCTGCGGAGCCGCTCCATACCTGGCGTACAGTTTTCTATAGTCGTCAGCAGATTTCAGCAGCTTGCCATCAAGATAGCATTCAAACGGGCAAGTTGCCGATGCGGACAGAGAGACCCCCTCGATGACCCGGTCCGATTTCAATGTCCGTACCAGATAGCAGCAGGAAGCGCCATTGAAGGAATAGAGATCCTCCCGTGAGATTTCACGGGTGCCCGTTTCAACCGCATACGGTATTTCATCCGGAAGGTCCCGGGTCAACAGGGCCTGTTCGTCCAAGTAGGCAAATGTCGGGCGGACGTGACTCTGGGTGGCATCGCAGCTGAACTCAGGAAGATTTCCAGGATTGCATGTCAGTTCATCATTTGCATACGGACAGATGTCCAGAACATCTTTGTCCCACATATCCCAGTATGGTCCATAAACTTGCCACTGGACGGCTCCGTGCAGTCCGAAACGATCGGTCAATACGGTGTCATCCCCCTTGTAAAGGAGCACCGTAAACAGCGACTTCTTCGGCAGCCAGGTCATATCATCTTTCAGACTGACATACGTAACCAGCTCCTGGACCTGGCCGGGGGCGATTCGCAAATCGACCCTGCGGCAACTGCTTTCCCGACCTTTTGGCGGAATGATTTCCAGCGTCCCCTCGAACGCATCTTCAAAAGGATTGCTGATGCGCAGAGTAACCGCTGTGGATTTTCCGGCCCACAATACCGGCGTGTCCTGATCATAAGCATATTCAATGCTATAAGTTGGCTTAGGAAGTGGGCGGACTTTGACTGCCGGGGCATCAGTGATGATGACGTCATGGTTGAGTACTTGAGCCACTTCAAGTCCAATTGCCGCAGTTTCCTCTGCAAACTCCGTGAGCAGCGCCCGTTTATGCGGGATATCACAGGCGCAGATCAGCGTCTTACCCATTTTCTCGAGCCATTCCTTGGGGAAGGCCTGGCTGCCATGCAATGCTCCCCACAATGCTCCGGCAGTAGCGCATGAGCAATCCACATCCCAGCCGTTCTGAACACAGAGCCGCATGATTTCCTTGAAATCATTGCCGCCCCGAAAAAGTGCCATCATGGCAAATGCATTGTTGATCAGCGCCTTGGTACTGTCAGAATCACCGTATTTTCGAACGATCTGCAACCACAGCGTATATTCATCAGGATATTTTTCACACAGGCTGCGGACGCTATAGTAGAGCTGCCGCCCTGTGTTGTCCTCGGGGACGCAGCGACAGGTTTGCTCGAAAAGTTCCACCGGGTCTGTCTCGAAGAAGGCCAGCGATGCGGCTACAGAGAGGAATTGTTCGAGATCGATGCTCGTTTTTCCATGATCGAGGCAGCCGTCATTTCCTGCATATTGCATTGCCAATTGCGGGTTGCCCGGTGCAATAAACCCCCAAATTTCGCTGCGGATCGGGCAGCCTTCGGAATCATTAAAAAACTTGTTGTTCCATTGGCCGGACAGCGGTGGATAGATGCCATGATCCAGATTATCGATAAACACCCCATATTCGCAACAGGTGTAGAAGCAATGTTTTTTCCAATACTCTGCCAGTTGCCGTGATGTAGGCTGAATGCCGAGTTCCTGCAATGCCTCCAGCCAAACGACCTGGATATCCAGATCATCATTCGGAAAGAGTTGCTTGGGCCAAAGCGTCTTGATGTCTGCCGCACGAAACTGCTTGTGGCACTCGAATGGCGCACCAATGATCCCGCCCAGCGATTTCCCGATCCAGCCACCTAGAATCCGGTCGTAGTAGACCGAATAGTCCAATATTTTTTTCATTTCTCAAATATTCCTCTATTGTTCAGCCATGCTGAAATCGGTCAGTTCCACATTCCCATTGGCATTGCAGTTGTAGACACTGAATTTGATCGTGCCGATGCAATCAGCCGGAATTATCACTTCCGTTTTTATTTCATGCCAGTACCAATCGACAGGTATCGTTTCTCCGAGATAGCAAAATTCATAGGCATTGCCATCGGCCTTGTTGCAGGACAATACCACTCGATGCTCGATCGGATTGGTACTCAATGTGGGAGTCTTGCGCATTTTGAATTGAATCGTATATTTTCCCCCGGCTTTTGCATTGATTGTATAATGTTTCCCCAGAAATTTTCCATTTCCAGCTACGATTAGAGTTTTATCTGCTCCCCAGGGCATAGCGTTTCCAAGCATTGTAAAAGTCAGGTTACGTATTTCCAGATTCCCTTCGGCATTACAGTTGTAAATAAAGACCATGAAATCCCCTGGAGCATCTGGCAGGGTGCAGCTTTCCTTGACGGCGTGCCATTGTCCATCAACCGGCACATTTTCGCCGGCATACATCAGTTCGCTGATCTGACCTGTTTTGCCTTTCAATGCGACCACAAGCCGATGCTCGATTGGATTATGGCTCAAAGGCTTTGTTTTGCACATCTCGAAAGTTACCTCATATACGGCACCGCGCTTCAATGGCACGGTTTCGCCCTTATACAGGAAACGGTTATTTCCCTCCAGCAATCCGCGCTCCGCATTACCAAAACGTGTCTTGACCACACTGAAATCCTGCTGTGGCACCCCGCTTGCTTGTGACGGCATATTGGCCACAGCGCCAATTTTTATGTCGGGGATATTGCTCAGTACTGAAATCGTGAAATCGTATAGTTTCATTGTGCCTGTAGCATTGCAGTTATAGGCAAACAGTTGGTATTCTCCCGTCAGATTTTCCGGTACGGTAAACGCAGAACGGACATGATGTACCTGTCCATCAACAG
The DNA here is from genome assembly GCA_012799725.1 of Oligosphaeraceae bacterium. GTDB lineage: Bacteria > Verrucomicrobiota > Lentisphaeria > Oligosphaerales > Oligosphaeraceae > JAAZIY01. The sequence continues at coordinate 3,352 of JAAZKR010000183.1, forward strand.
GCACCTCCGTGCCGAAATTGGCGATTTCTGTATGCTTGTCCCCTGATACGGCATACAGCACAAGGCGATGCTCGATTTGCTTTTCAGACAGTGGAGGCACTTTTACTATCTGAAAATCAAACTGATAAGACTTCCCTGCCTGCAATGGCAGAACCGCCTTCTGAAATTTGAATTTTCCATCACCGGTGATTTCCAGCTTACCATTCCAGGGCGAAGGCGGCACGGCAGCTATGCTGACAATGCAACCAATGACAAAGGACAGGGCAAAAAGCTTATTTTTCATTGTTTATGTGCCTTTGATATTTTAAGTTCATCTATGCGAAGCGTCTTAACGGTAGGTTCGAGATAAAGATAAAGTGCACAACGGTTCAGGTCTGCATCCGTCCGGAATTTTACTGTACAGTGGTGCCAAATGCCGTCGGCAGGAACATCCTCGCCGATGACGGCATAATGACGAATGCGGTTGTCTTTGTCATAGTTGCAGACGCGCAGGAGGCTTGACGTATCCAAGTCCTTGCGGATGGCCACGGACAGTTCATATTCCGTGTTGCTTTCCAATTTCAGGTTGAAACTGTTGATACGCTGGCGCAAGGGATGGCCGATCAGTTCATAGCATCCTTCGCCGCGATATGCGGGCTGTGTATGCCAAACCGGAAAATCATCAAAACTGTAAACAAGCTCGCCATTTTCAGGTATTGCCTGCGGCAAAGCCATCAGCTCATACCGCAATTTTCCCGCATTGAAGCCTTGAATGCGTCTCAATCCGGACTGTATCCGCATTGCTTCCGCCGACAAATTCCGGTCATTGTTTGCCGTGACGAAGACGACGAATTCCCTTCCTTCCAGCGTAAGCTTCGATTGGCCGGCAACAGTTTTATACCCGGGAGCATTACCGGAGCAGACAACGGCCTTGCCGTATTCTGCAGGAATCACCGGTTCCACGGTTACCGTATCCGGAGATGCATTGATGAACAGAATCATGCGTGTGCCATCCGGCCTGGAAAATACGCAATGATGAATTTTAGGATTAACAATTTTCTGCGCAGTCAAACATCCCCACAGTACCGTGCGAGTCGGCATCTCTCCATTGAATTTCAGAGGATGTTCCATTGCGCCTTCATTGAAATAAGGCAAGAGCAATGTCCGGAGGTGCATCAGCTGCTTCGTAAAAAGCCGCCGTCCAGGATCATACATAAAATCAGCGGTGAACCATCCCAGTTGCTCCGAATTGACTAATTGCACAGCCATTTTATCATAGAAAGATTCCGTTTCGCCTGGTTTGACATGGTCATAAATACGCCCGTTGAACTGGGTTCGGCCAGCATAGATCGATGCAAAAAGCGGAACCTGCCCGGGGTCCACCCAGCGGAATGGACAGACACCATCAAGATATTGCATGTATGGCTCAGAGGCATCCTCCGAATCATGACAGAATTCCGGGTATTTTTCGCGCAGAAGTGAAATTTTTTCAAACATCTTCCAATAGCCGTTTTCCAGCCAGTTCCGTGGGTCATTCAACTTATGACCATGAGCTGCATCGAAACATGGTATAGGCTGCGCAGTTGTGACCTCGTCATGGTAAACCGCATGGAAGCCCTGCCCTGCCAGGCGACGTGACATGGCGACAATGTAATCTTGCCATTCCGGCACTGCGGGGCACATGACGGCGCAACGCGCACCACCTCCCTCCAACGTCAATGCTCCTTCCCGGGAGCGGGTCGCATACTTTTCCGCAACTGCTTTGAATTGGAAATCATAGTGCCCATTTTCAGCCTTGATAAATCCGATACAGTCCACATGGTCCTTGCCTGGGGCGAGTCCATCATGACGTGCCCAGGTTCTATTGTCTGTGTAAGGCTTCACATAAATTCCAGCGTCTCCAAGTTCGGTTACTGTCTGGAGTGCTGATGCTTTGGCATAAAAATGCGGGAATTCACCTTTTGTCCGGTCGAACCATTCGTAATAATGCAAGGCAAAAGGCAATTCAAAATACTCTCTTAGTTCCTTAAGACTTGCTATTGTATCATACCACTGCCATTCATTGAAGCAGAGTTGGAGTATCCAGAGCGTATTTTCCCTCATCCATTTTGGAGTGCTTGTCCTTGGCAGGGTAGGTATCCACCATTTTGCCTTATCAGCCAGGAAGCGTTTATAGATTTGTCCCGCATCAAACCAGTCGCCATCAAAGATTTCCCAAACGGCCCTGCCGCTCAGGGTGAAGCTTCTGCCGCCGCCCTCCTCCTTTGAAAACGCCACTGGATGTGTCCAATGCATCTCCAAATCGCCTTCACGCCCCCGAGTTTGGAAACGCTTGCAGCCGCCGTATGGGTCTTCCTGGGCAAAGTATATTCCGCCCAAGTCATCATAATAGGCATGAAACTGCATATTCAGTTCGCCATTCGGATAATTTTTCCATGGTTGGGGCACTTCCTGAATAATTGGTTTTTCGAAAACCACGCCGCTCATCTTCGGATAAACCAGTCGGTCGATTCCCTTTTGCAGCCTTCTGAAGCGGCTGCGTGGAAAGCTGATTTCATCCAGAAACATATCCGGTGAAAGCGCCTTCATCTTCAAATCCATTTCCAGACGGTTATTCTTGAATGTAAAGTCAGACGATGCCTCGAGTCTGCCGGGAGTACGCCAGACGATTGTTCCGGCATAACACCCCATCTTGTCTTTTTTACAGGTCACTGCATATGGCACGCTTGCGGAATTTTGCCTGGATTGCTGCTTGCTCCGGGCATGGGACAAGAGTTCCCAGCCCGGCGGAACAGAGCCGAATAGCTCCTGGGCACGCTTGAAATCATACCATCCGATGATCGGATATCCCGATGCATGGCGCCCTGTATTGACAAGCAGCATGGAACGTTCACACAACAATATCTGGGAAGAAGCACCTGCTTCATTCCATGAACCTGCGAATTTTTCTGCATCATCCTGCTGAAATATCCGGCGAAGCGCCTTCAATTCGTCCAACAGGCGTTTCTGGTCTGCCCCGTTATGGACATTGCGCACCAGGGCATCAAGTGCCCATTTGCCATAATCCGATGCAGTTTTCTTCAGTTCCGCGACCGTATCCGACAGACTAGGGTTCAGTTCCTGACGCGCCAATTTGGCAACTCGAGCCGGTTTTGACCGGATAGCCAGCGCCATCACCTCTGCATCTGAAAGCACTGTGTCAAAAAAAATCACATCGGTCAATTCGCCGCCGAAGCTCCAATAATCATTACGGACTCCGAGGCCGCATCCCAGCCGCCATGGGTCTGAAGACGGCGTTACAGCACCGCCGCAATTGATCATCTGCTCCTTTTCCGGTTCCCCATTCACGTAAAAAACTGCGACATATCCATCAAAGCCACGAAAATCGACAATATTTCTCCTTACGGTAATTGCCACATGCACATAGGTGTCATATGGTGGGAGAGCAACTGTGCCTACCAAAGGCACCGACCATTCGCCGTCACGCATAAAATTAAAATACAACTGGTCACACCAGCGGTCGCTACGGCGGCCAAATACAAATTCCCCGCCTTTCGAGGCAATTATGTCGTGATCATAAAGAAACTTTCCGTCTGCACCATAACCGCTCTGGAAATCGGGGTTTCTCCGCTTCAGCCGTATCGTTGCAGCAACAGTGAAACCACGCTCTGTCAGATGCCAGTCTTCGCTTCCGCCAATCACGCATCCGGCCGTTGCGTTATTCATGAAAATGCGGTTGTCAAGAATGCTGCTGCCCGGCATCAGTTCGAGGACATCATTGGCTGGTGTCTGGAACAGTGGTTTTTTATTTTCTGCTGCCGCTGCAATGCAAAGTGCAGCAATAAGAAACAGAAAGGCAACCCGCATGGTTTTCATAAATACTCCCAGTGTGGATTTTGAAGAAGAAGCTTACAGAGGATAGGATTAGAAACAGCCTTGGGACAGGAACCAAGCATCAAAAATATCTAAAAGTAGGAGCGTTTTTTTATTATGTGGCAGATCAACGCGCCGCCTTGAAACGCTTCCAGCCTTCGGTGCCTTCGATAGACACATTCGTGCTTATCCAGGAACGCACCGTATTTGCCGGATAGGTACCCACGCTACCGTCGCATTGAATCAGATTCACAGATTTTTCATTATTGTGATATGCGCGAATCGTTCTCCCACCTTCCGGATACACCTTGGCTTCGAAAAACAGGCCATCCTCATAGTTGCCGGCGTTATAATCGATCGTTCCACCGGCATAGATCAATAAGGACGGATAACGCAGGCTGATGAGCTTGTGACTTGTATATCCAAAAGCGAAACTACTGAGTGCACCACCGTTGCCATTGATGCCGGTTGTCTGATACTTATTCAGGTTGTTGACGTAAATACCGTACCAGTTGGCTGAAGTGATTGACGTGATGTTCCTCATCTGCATCTCACCGCCAAGCTTCGAGGCTGGACACATGAACATCGCGGCATTGCCTGCATACGGCAATAAAACAGCGATCCAGCGATTAACATAATAAACCCCTTCCGTGGCATTATAGAAGCCAAGAAAACCAGGTACATAATCATCATGATCACCACAGTACATCTGCATGGCAAGGCCTACCTGCTTCTGACGGCTTACACAATTGGCAGTACTGGCTTTGTCACGGGCTTTGCTCAACGCAGGCAGCAGCATGGAAGCAAGAATCGCAATGATGGCGATGACGACTAACAACTCGATCAAAGTAAAACCATTCTTTTTCATTTGAACACTCTCCCGTTTAACACTGTTGTTGCAACAAATAAGAAGGATGAAATCGTTTTTTAAGGCGGCTGCTGTATTTTCTGTATTAATATATGAATTTTTAGATACTTGTCAATATTAAAATTGAATCTATAAATAGTATTTTCCGCTATTCACGATATAGTATTGTCATGTGTTTCAGAACATAATTGCCTAAAAGAACACCATCATGTCTTGCATCATATCCAAATACGAATGGGACACCCTGAATCCCGACGCCTTTCCGTTGAAGATTATCTCAACGCAGATGCTTGTATCTATTCCCAAGCACTCCCACGATTTTCATGAATTGGTCATCTTCATGCGTGGTTCGGCAATTCATAAAATCTACCAGGAAGACGGGACCTTGAAAAGTTATTCCGTTGTCCAGGGAGACGTATTTGCTATCCGCCAGAATGAGCAGCACTCTTTTGAAAATGGTCATTCCGCATTCTATTACAATATTATTTTTCGTTCAGAGCTCCTCCAATCGGAACTGCGGGAGCTCGAGCAATTTCCACTGTGGAAGACATTTTTTGGCGACAGTTGCCCCACACACCGCATGAAGAGCCACCTCTCGCCAGTTGACCGGGCAGAAGTCATGCAAAAAATCCAAGCACTGAACCAGGAACTAGAATTTCAGGGTGACGGCTTCAGATTCGTTGCTAAAACCCTTTTTCTGGAAATACTTGCAAAAATCCTCCGGGGTACCCGGCAGCCGATCCTGCAAAATGAAGATTTTATCATAGAATTACCGATTCTGCAATGCATAGGACGAATCGAAGACGCCCCGGAAAAACGTTACTACCTTCCATCTGAGGCTAATTCTGCTAATATGAGCATTGCCTCGTTCACAAGAAAATTCCGCCAGGCAACCGGCTGTTCCATGCAGGAATACATTAAGCTGCTGCGCCTTAAGAAAGCGGAGAATCTACTGATGCAGACCAATATAAACCTGGAGGGAATCGCTGCTGAATGCGGTTTCTATGATACCAATTATTTCATCAAGGTCTTCAAGCAACAGTACAAGACTACCCCGGCAAAGTTCAGGGTTGCCCGTACAGCACAGAAAGACGAAAAAACTTAAATACCCAGCGCCCACAACCCATTTTTAACAACGAAAAGCATAAAGAGGCTTGGGCGGACTGATCGTCC
>JAAZKR010000184.1 GCA_012799725.1 Oligosphaeraceae bacterium
CCAAAAGGCGCCTGAGCCCTGACAAGGGCTGCACCATGCATAACCCGGGTGACCGGACCCGGAGGCCAAAAGGCGCCTGAGCCCTGACAAGGGCTGCACCATGCATAGCCTCGGGTGACCGAACCCGGAGGGTGAGGGAACCCGAGGCAGGCTCACCCCCTAAGATCCGCGCCTGGAAGGCGCCACTTCATCAGGGTGAACAGCACAGGTCTTGCAACTATCTGAGAATAAAGTCATTAAGACTAAACCTCAGTTTTGGTTGCTTTTTTGGTTAATGTTTTCACAGCTCCTAACGAGAAAATTTTCCGTCGTCCCTTATAGTATAAACTGCGTGGATATTATTTGCAATTTATGCATGAAATGAGGAGTTTTGCATGGCAATAAGCGTAGACCATGAAGCGAGACAGCGCGAGATACTGCAAAAATCGCTGTCGCTTTTTGCTGATCTGGGATATTCTGGGGTTACTTACAGGCAGCTGGCGGAGCGATGTGGTTTAGCCAGAACTGCGTTATACCGGTATTTTCCCGGAAAACGCGAGATATTCGACAGCGCCTTGAACCAATTGAGCCGGGAGCTGTCCCTTGCTTTTCGCCAAGCAGTAGCCGATCGTCCCGGACTGTCAGCTGCCGAAAAGCTGGAGCTGGTCATGTTGCAGGCGCTGGACATGATATTCGACCATGCCAGACTCCTGTTTGCAGTTACCGAGTACCTTATTGCGCAGCGTCACCAAGATGAGGATGTGGCGCGCAAGGTAAGACGACATACAATGGCAATGCGCCGTACTATTATCCAGTTATTGCGCGAAGGAGTGGCCAAGGGAGAATTCAAAAATATACGCTGTGATTTTAGTGGAGACTTACTTTTCGGAATTCTAGAGTCCGCCGTGCTGCGTGTTGCTATCACAGATACTGCAAACCTGGAAAGTATGCGCAGCTCTTGCCGAGCAGCCGTACAAGCCTTGAAGCAATAGCCGCCCCGAGTTCGCTTGCCTTAATACCGGGCCAGTTTGCGTATCACTGCCCCAAGTAGCGAATCCGGACAGCTGGCACCGCTGAGTATGCAGATTTTATTTGGCTTGCATTGCAGCCAGTTTGTCTCGTTGCGCCATATTCCCGGGTCGGGCAGATAATGCCTGAGTGTTTCTTGTTCTATATCTTTATCCGAGCTGACAAAGAAGCTTTTGGCATGCTTGGCGGCGAGTAAGTAGAGTTTATTGGTGTTGCTGCTGCTTGGGCTGCCCACCACGAGGATGATATCACAGCCTTCCCGGCAGAGCTGCTCGGCCTGTTCTTGTCGCTGCCTGGTGGCGATACAAGTAGTTTCCACCCAAGTAAAGCGGTCTTTTCTGCGCGCAGCTGCGAGCAACTCGGCTATCTGCCTGCAATCGCTTCGCAGCACGGTAGTCTGGTTGATAAGCGTCCAGGGCAGCTCTATGAGTTTGTGTGGCTGCCAGAGCAGTTCGGCGGGATAAGCCCCGTCTTGAAAGCTTTTAGCTGCGGCCTGCAAGAATTTTTGCGCCGAGTCCGGTGTCGGCAGCAGGGCGCCTGCTTTGGCATGGCGTCTGATTCTACTCCAGATGCCCAGCACTTCCTGGTGTCCCGGGCTGCCGTGCAATAGCAAAGCCCGACCGGCAACGCCAAATTTTTCCACTTGTTGCCAGATGCGGCGTACGTTCGGGCAGCAGCAATCCAGTATTTGTTCGGAATCGAGCACATGTTGGCGCAGCGGCTCTTCCAGCTCCAGGCTCAGGCCGAAAGCCGGGATGATATACTTGGTATTTGTATTTGCTTCTGCCGGTGCTGCGAAGAGGGCTGCGCTCTGTTCCTCTGTCAATAATTCCACGCCGCAATCAATAAGCGTATGGTTGACACTTTCGTTGTGTATCATTTCGCCCAAAAGCAGCTTGCGGCTGTTAGCAGGAGCGTTTTTCAGCAGAGCAGAAAGCTTCTCCATGGCCTTGGCGACACCTTGACAGAAACCGGCGGCATGCGCCAAGTGCAGCGCTATGCCGGAGCGGCTCTGCAATACGCCGCCATGTTGACGTAGCTGTTTAACGGTATCATCAGAAAACATGGCTTTGACCTGTTTTGGCGTCTGAGAAAATCATGTTATTGCAGTCTGCTTTGGCGTCGCGGGTCGAATGCGTTTCTCAGTCCTTCGCCGATAAATACGCCTAGCAGCATAATGGTGAACAGAGCCAGGGACGGGTATAAAGTCAGCCACCAGGCCCAGCGTTGACTCTGGGCTTGTTGCAAGAGCTGTCCGAGGCTGGGTGTGGGCGGGGGCAGTCCAAATCCCAAGTAGTCCAGTGCGGCCAGCGATGCAATGGCGCCGACAAGACTGAACGGGAAGAAGGTTATGAGCGGCACCAGGCTGTTGGGCAGGATATGGCGACATGCAATTTTCCAGCCCGGCAGCCCCAGGCATTTGGCCGCCTCAACAAAGGGGAGTGAGCGCAATCTGAGCATTTCCGCACGCATATAGCGAGATATGCCGATCCAGTTGAAGATGGCATAGCAAAAGATAAGCAGGCCGAAACCAGTACCGTAGATGGAGCCCATCAGTATCATCACATATAGGAAGGGCAGGGCGCTCCAGATTTCCGTGAGACGCTGTCCGGTGACATCGACCCAGCCGCCCAGATAGCCTTGTATCATACCAGCGACTGTGCCCAGGGTCATGGCGCAAAATACCAGAATAAGGCCGAAGCTAAGCGAAGAGCGCAGGCCATAGAGGATGCGGGCAAAGACATCACGCCCGGCATCATCCAGGCCGAGACGATGTCCCGGTACCGGGCGGAAAGGAAAGCGCACCTGTTCCGGACTGATCTGCAAGTTGAATTCGGCATTATTCAAGGGCAGGGTTTCGCTGCTTGGCTCCTTGCTCTTAAAACCTTCCTCAACCAGGGCCAGGATGTGTTTTTGCAGTTCTTCAGGCAAAGCTTGAAATTCCCGTCGTTGATTCCGGGGCAGGCTTTTGTCAATCTCGAAGCTCCAGTTTATGCCGGCATGCTTGCTTTTTTGTTGTTCGTGCAAAGTAAGTCGCAGGCTGCGTCTCTCTTGCGTTCCGGGCTTGCTGGGCAGAAGGACGAGGCGAGCGCCCGCGATTTGCCCCTTGCCTTTCAGATTCAGCTCCAGACGCGGCAGCTCATCTTTTGCCTGAAAACGTGCCTCGATATTTTCGAGCAGGCTTGTGGGCAGATGCCAGTAGTCGTCCAGTTTTTTGCCGCGCCAATTACTTTCATCCGCAGCGAAGTGTTCCAGCCCCAAGGCCCGGGTTAGCTCCAGTTCGCGGTTAATACTCAAACCGGCGATTTTAAGCTTAGGCTCCAGGCGGCAGTTGAGCCGTAAATATGGTTCCAGTTCCGCCGGTTGTATGCTGCGCAGCGGATCATTTTTTATAGGTGCCCAGAGGATACGGGCTTGTTGGCGAAAATTCTCGTTTTGGCAGAGTTTGCCGTAGTCTGGCGCGGTTTCTCTGCCGCCGGGGATGAATTCCTTTTCGGCATAGAATTTAGCGGTGGGGAAATACAGTTTGCCCTGAAAATATAGCAGCAGGGGTTTGCTATTACAGAGCAGCTCTGCTATCAGGCTGCATGCATAGATAAAAGTCAGGAGGCAGAGTGAAAACCAAGCGCGGCGCATCTTGCGAAAACGTTGCAGGCGCTTTCGGGTGATGGGGTTGAGGCGCATGGGAATTACTCGGGTCAGTACGGGTTTATGGGCGGTCGAACTCAAGTGCCCTGGTCGGAGCAGGGCCGCTCTTTTGCTTATGCGGCCGGACTGCCGCTTTTCATCGCACAATTGACAAGCATGAATACGCCAAGGGCAATGAATAGCAGCCCGGAGCCAAAGAGCAAATATCGGCGTGGAATGCAACGGTCAAGCAGGCCACCGGCAAATACTGCTATGGCGGAGGTGCATATCAACGCCAGGCAGGAGCCTAGAAACACAGAAGGGCAAATGCCTTTTTTGCTGCTGCTTAGAGCCATGGCCATCAGTTGTGTCTTGTCGCCTAATTCTGCCAAAAACACAACGGCGAAAGTAATCAGGGTAGCTTTGATTTCCATTAGGAGTGTCCGATTGTTTATTGATATTTTATGCAAAAATTATAGAATCGGCTAATGCCTTTGCGACAGTTGAGGCCTGCGTAACGCAGCCACTGCTGCCTTTCGGTGTAGAACCCCAAAATATACCATGTCAACACTCTAAAAGCAATCCGTAGACCACGCAGATATTATCGCAGAAGTAAATGCACGCTTTTTGCATAACAAAATGTACTTTTTATACGCTGTGTGCGTTTGCTTCTTGCAAAGGTGCGTTTAATTTTTCATGAAGTGGCGCCTTCCAGGCGCTGATTTTGGGGGTGATCCTGCCTCGGGTTCCCTCTCCCTTCGGGTTCGGTTAGCCAGGTTATGCATGGTGCAGCCCTTGTCAGGGCCCAGTCGCCTTTTGGCCTCTGTCCGTATTTGGCCTGATGAGCGTTACGGGGTTGGAGGAGATGACTCCATCACGACCGCCTGTCGGGTTCAGGCTGGAAATGCTGCCCGCCCTCTCCCCTCGGGAGAGGGGCTGGGGGTGAGGGTAGTCATAGTCGCCTTTCGGCTTCAGTCCGCATCGGAAGAAGCTCTGATTATCGCTCAAGAGGAAAAGTCAACTGCTTTTTTAGGATGATTCTTTGTTATTGCGGTTTAGGCGACACGGTGCCTTTAACCTTGGACAAGGTTTTTGCTTCCAGCGCTGTTATCTTGTTTCTTTGATGATATATTATTGCCGGTTTTGCCGCCTCCTCAATTGCTGTGGAGTTCTCCCATGTACGAATGCTTCGCAAATCTACCGCAACTACATTCTTTTGGGGTGCGCTTATTTGATCTTTTCTGGCGCACACATTATCATGTTAATGAGAGTTGGGAGTTTCACTTTATTCGGCATGGGCAGCTGAGTTTGGAATACAATGGGCGTACTTACGAGGCTGGTCCCGGTGATGCGGTGCTGATCCCGGCACGGACCAGGCATCGGGATAATTTCGACCCGCGCCAAGATTTCGAGGTGTTTATGGCCTCTTTCGCTTGGCCCGGCGCTGAAGAGGCGTTGTGTCAATTTCTGCCCGGCCCGGTGTTGCGCTGTCGTGCTGAAAATGAGCGTTTCAGGGTGCGGCAATACTGCGAGCATTTGTATCTGGATACAGACCCGGATTCCGCTTTTGATCCATTGCTCAGCCGATCCATCTTTCATGCCCTGCTACTGTTTGTGCTCAAGATTGCCAATGAAAGTCAAATGACTGATCGACCTGACAAGGGTTTCGACGGCTCACAAAAGAAAAAACAATGGCTTATCGATGAGGTGAAAAACTATATACGGCGCAATTATCAGAGTCAGGTATCGCTGGAGGAGCTGGCTCGGTCCCTGGGAGTGAGCCAATATTATCTTTCCAGGGTGTTTAACGCTGAAAGCGGTTTTTCATTGCCCGAATTTTTAACCATGGTGCGCATGCAAAAAGCAAAGGTCTTACTAAAAGAAGGGCAGAAAAACATCTCGGAAGTAGCCTATGAGGTGGGTTATGAAAGCAGCAGTTATTTCGCCAAAGTATACCGCAAGCATTTTGGCATCAACCCTGGCATGTCAGCCATGTCACATCCGGTGAAAAGAGTTTAGTACCTTATGCAAGCACAGTCCGAACTGCTCATTGAAAGCGATAAAATATGCCAAAATTGGCGTTTTTTTGCTAGGCTGCAACCCAAGTCTCATATCTTGCCGGTGCTTAAGTCTGACGCCTATGGGCATGGTCTGCTGCAAACGGCTAAGGCGCTAAACCGAGCCGGCGTAGAACCTCTGGTGTTGTTTAATGTGGAAGAGGCGCAAAGCCTGCGCCAAGCCGGCATAGACTGCCAACTCTGGCTGCTTGAAGGGCTGTTGCCGGAAGATATGGAACAGGCCGCTGCCCTGGACTTGACCCTGGCATGTATTGGCTTTGAGCAATTGCAAGCCATGGCACAGTACGGACAGGCAAGGCAATATCGCTGGCGCATACACCTGAAAGTGGATACCGGAATGGCGCGCCTGGGATTTAAGCCGGAGGAGCTGTCCACGGCGCTGGAAATGATAGAACGTACGCCAGCGCTATGCCTGCGCGGCTGCTTCTCGCATCTGGCAGCCTCAGACCTGCCGGAGTGCGAACTCACTCGGCAACAAGTAAAAAAATTCCGACAAGTGCTGGAGTTGCTGCCCTCGGCCTGCGACGAGTTGCATCTCTGTGCCAGCAACGGCATCTTGAACGGCATCATGCCGGAGTTGCCCTATGCCAGATTGGGCATAGGACTCTACGGCTATTGTGGCGTACCACAATATGCGGACGCTCTGCAAGCAGCCATGAGCTTGAAAAGCATGGTTCTTAGCATGAAAGAAGTGCCGGAGGATAACCCGGTCTCATATGGCGGCACCTATAGGACAACGGCAAAAACCCGACTGGCTGTGGTACCAGTGGGATATGCCGATGGTTACCCGCGCGCCTTGGGCAATCTGGGCGATGTACTTATTCGCGGGCAACGCTGCCCAATTCGGGGCAGGGTCTGCATGGGTATGCTTATCGCAGATGTCAGCCATCTGCCGGAGTTACAATGTGGCGAGGAAGTGATCCTGTTGGGACGACAGGGGAATGAACGTATCAGCGCAGCGGAGCTGGCCTCTAAAATCAACAGCATTCCGCACGAGATACTTTGCAATCTGGGCAAGCACCCGAGAAGACGTTTCGTTCAGGAGGCGGCAACGTCCAAATCGGAGTGCGACTAAACTGGAAGGAGGAGCATTATGCTGCTTTCGGTAATCATGCCGGTTTACAACGAAGAGAAGACCATCTTGGAGATCATTGACCGGGTGCGTAATTGCGGTCTGGACAAACTGCAATTGATCATTGTGGATGACTGTTCTACTGACGGCACGCGCGACAAGCTGGCTGCTTTGCCTGCCAGCGAAAACCTGACAGTGCTCTATCATGAACGCAACCAAGGCAAGGGGGCAGCCATCGCTACAGCGCAGGAACACGTGAAGGGCGAGGTTATGGTCATACAGGATGCCGATTTGGAATACTCGCCTGCCGAGTTTGTCAGAATGCTGCCCTTTATCGCCGAAGATAAAGCTGACGCGGTTTTTGGCAGCCGTTATTCCGGCAGTACTACACTGGTGGATACATTCTGGCACTATTATGGTAATCGCATCATCACCGGCTTCTTTAACCTGGCAGCCAACCGGCATCTGACTGACATGGAGACCTGCTATAAGATGATCAAGGCTGACCTCTTCAAGTCGATCAAACTAAAAAGCAAAAGGTTCGGCTTCGAGCCGGAAATAGCCGCTAAACTAATAAGAAAAGGCGCACGCATCTATGAAATCCCCATAGAATATGCCCCTAGATTGAGTAAACACGGCAAGAAAATCGGCTGGAAAGATGGCGTGGCGGCATTCTGGCATATTATCCGCTATTGCTGGCTGGACAGAGATGTTTGAAGTTTAGGGGGCCAGCCTGGCGTGGTTAAGGGCGCAACTCACAAAAGTAACAGAGTGCGCCCGAATAGGGTTAGGAGGGAAGAAGGGGGAGTGAGGTATGGCGCAAATATGCGCCACCACAGAACTAACGCCACCACAGAACGCTAAAACGAGCCGTCCATATTGTCCATCTTGTCTGCAACTTGCCTTGTCGGGCGCTGCGCGCGCGATAGGGGGCTTGGTTTGACAGGCAGCAGCCTGATTTACAATTGCGTAGAAAAATAGCTTTTTTCAACAATTTTCCGGTTACAATTGGAGTACATATGCCTCGTCCTAATTTACATAATAAGCCCGACAAGCCCGCCCCGCCCTCCTTCCATGAAGATGATAGTCGCGCTTGGGCTATTATTGCCTGCGCCTTATTCATAGCGCGCATTATGCCTTGGTCTTTGGCTGAGCTCTGGCATGACGAGGTGCTAACCATGCGCTACTTCGTGCTTGGCAGCGAAGGCTCATCGCTGTTGAGTGTCTTTCGCAACTATAGCATGGCCAATAACCATTTCCTTAACAGTGCCATCTACTGGTGGTGGGTGCGTTTTTTGGAATTTTCCTTCACCGAGCATGTTTTACGCTGGCCTTCTATCTTTTTTGGCCTTCTATGCATACTGTTGACGGTTTTTCATTGGCGCAAATTCATAGGCAGACGCATGGCTGCCATTATGTCACTGACTTTTGCCATTAGCCCGGTGTTTACAGCATTTGCGTATCAGGTCCGGGGTTATTCGTTAGCTATGTTTTTGTCATTTTGGGCTACATCCGGTCTTTTGGAGCTGCTTTACGGAGATGCGCGCCGCGGACAGTATTGGCTTGCTATTTCATGTTTTTTATTGCCATTGGTGATGCCCAGCGCCGCTATGCTTGGCGGTTCCATGGCCTTGTTTTTATTCTGGCATTTTATTAGTCGCGGCCAAGGCTTTGCACGTTCATTGGGGGTAGCCTTGCCGGCATTTGCGGCTACCCTGCTCTCCAGCCTGTACTATCTGCATATCTGGGATCAGTTTAAAGCGGCCGCTGCCAGCGCTGGCGGCTGGCCCAGCTCCTGGCTTTGTGCCGGAAATGTGGCATTGGGTTTTGCGGCACATTTAGGCCCACTGGTGTTTGTGCTCCTGTTTTTCTTTGCCTACAGACTGCCGGGAGTTTTTGCGCGACGTGCTGACAAGTCCGTGACAGCCGCCCGGCTGCTGCTATGCTGCTTGTTGCCTATAGCTTTGCTGCTCGTGCTACGCCTGGGCGGCAGGGCGCCATTTCCACGAGTTTTCCTGGTCTATTTGCCGCCTCTTAGCTTAGCTGCCGCATTTATAGCCAAGTCACTGCCACTAATCCGACGCCTAAAACTGCTGTATTTGATTTTTTTCGTGCTGCTTTCAGGCTGTCTGATAGAACGTTATTGCCATTCACTTACCCAACGGCAGGTGCTTGCAGGTGCTGCCCCTCAGAATCTCTTACAACAATACTATCGCAATAACGGTGACAACCGCGATGCGGTGGTCTTCATACGCAATAATGGTTTTGTTGGCAGCAGCCTGGTTATTGTCAATGAATGGGATGCGCCCAGCTTCAGCTATTATTGGCAGGTTTCCGCATTGCCAATGCAGGCCATATTCGTGGGCAACCTGATGCCGGAGGGCTTTTGGTTGAACCCTGAATTTAGCCGCTATGGCTTGTTGGTGCAGGCGCGCAATGAAAGCGAGGCTAGCCAGCTCTTCAACAAAGCCGGATATAAAGGCGTTTTCCATATTGCCCACAAAGGTGAATTACGCCAGGTCTATGCCATAGGATATGGCGGAGAACGCAAAACCGAAAACTTCGAGTTTGCTCGAGGCAAAGAGTAAAAAGAGCAGGGCAGGGCAGGGCGGCATGAGCTTGAAACGCATATTCCGGTTTTTCCGGCGGCATCTTTTCCTTTGCCTGAGTATAGCGCTGCTGTTGGCTTTGCTTTTATGCTTGCCGCTACTGCTGAAATTCGCCATAAAATTGGCCTGCCATAAACAGAATATTGAATTTGGCGTTGTCGCCTGCCGGCTTGCCTTGCCCGGTCGTTGCAGCTTGAAGCATGCCAGCTTTTCGCAGCCGGGATGCTTTAAGCTTTCCGCAGCCGGCATAGAGCTGCATTGCCCGTTGGGAAAGCTGCTCCGAGGGCGTCCGCAGTTGCGAGATGTAGTGTTGCATGGGGCAGAATTGCAGTACCGGCAAGAGGAAAATGATCTCTACTGCGAATTTGTTGACCTGAAAATGCAAATCAACCAGCTGGCACCCGAAAAAGACGGATCACTCAAGCTGAATGGCAAGCTTAAAAGCCTGGTTTGCCGTAACCAGCACTATGTCTGCGATGCAGACTGGCAGCTACAATGCGATTTTGAATTGGATAAAAAAATGCAACCGCAAAAATTGTGCGGTGTCTGGCAACTGCATGAGGCCGTGATGGATACCCTGGACGGCCCTATACCGATTGCTGGCAGCCTGAATTTTGCCTTGAAACGTGAAGCGCAGGACGCCTGGAGCATGCCGGCAAAAGGCGATGAAAGCTCCGGAACTAATTGCTTGATCCTGCAAAGCAAAGAGAAAACATTGCTTGACCTGCAATTCAAAAGCGGCAGCTATGGCAAGTCGGGCGAAGAGCAATATTTTCAACTTGAGCTTGAAAGCCAAGCTGTCGCCAGCGATCCGCTGCTCGGCCTCCTGGCGCCGGTGGCACAAGAATGGGTTGGCGCCGAATTGCAGTATCTGGACCTGCTGCTGGAAAGCCGGGGCATAAATCAGGACGAACTGCTGCATAATCTGAACGGAGTAGCCGTTTTCGATATTAGCTGGCTGCGATTGAAAGATAGTCCATATATACGCTTCTTCAGCGTGAAAACCGGCCTGGACCTGCCGGATTTTTTGACCTTTCAACAGGGCTCCGGTATCGTGAAGATAGAAAAGCAAAAATGCAAAATCACTTGTAGCACACCCTTTAGGAACCAATATGCCTTGGTGGGCGCCAATGGCAACATAGGCATGGATGGAAGCTTGCTGCTGAAAGTGAACTTGGGCTTTGGCAAAGAACTGGAAGACATGCTGAAACAAAAAAGCTATTTCAAGCCTTTCATGGCAGCCTGCCGCAAACAAGATGACTTACTTTTCTTGCCGGCACACTTGACACTAGGCGGCAGCCTGCAAGCACCAAGCGTAGAGCTGAGCGATTTTTTAAAGGCGGCCGCAAAGGCCGGAGTGAAAAATATCTTGGAAGATTCAGGGCGCTGGCGATTGCGCCTGCAACGTTCTATTCTTAGAGACGATTAGGCTGTAACACAACAAAGGAATGAGGGCATGAAAGTTTTAAGTATAGGCAATAGTTTCAGCAATAGCGTGCAACGCTACTTACCACAAATAGCCGCATGCCTGGGCAAAAGTCTGAGTCTGCAAATGGCCAGCTTTGGCGGTTGTGAATTACGGCGACATTGGAGCTATATCACGGCAGAAGAAAATGATGTTGATTGCCGCATTTATGCCGGTGGCGCCAGCAAGTTACGCGATATCCTGGCAAATGAAGCCTGGGACTTGGTCACTATACAGCAGGCTAGTCATGAGAGCTGGCGACCGGAAACCTACGAGCCATACGCCGGAAAAATAATAGCATATGTGAAACAACATGCCCCACAAGCCGAAATACTGATACAGCAAACTTGGGCTTATAGAGCTGATGCGGTGCAACTGCAAGCCGACAGCGAATGGCAGATAAATCAACAACAAATGTATGAAAAACTTACGGCAGCCTATAAAAAAATAGCGCAAAAATATGGATTGCGTATAATTCCCAGCGGCTATGCTGTGCAATTAGCCCGTAAAAATGAGGAAAAACCCTTTTGCAATTATGATGTGGAACTGCTTCAATATTTGCGCTGGCCGGACCTGCCGCCGCAAAGCGGTGATGTAGTAGGTGCCTGCGCTTGGCGTAAAGACCCAGTAAGCGCTGAACTTTATCTGAGTAGGGACCTGACACACTTGAACTGCCGCGGAGAATATCTGCAAGCAGCGCTCTGGGCTGCATGTATCTATGGCGTGAATGCCGAAACTATTAGTTTTGTCCCCGAGGAAATCAGCAATAACGATGCCGTATTCCTGCGTAGCATGGCGCAAAGAGCCGCAAAGAAGGCAAAGAAAGAGGATAACCGCAAAGGGCGCAAAGAAGGCAAAGAAAGGGGATAACCGCAAAGAGCCGCAAAGAAGGCAAAGAAAGAGGATAACCGCAAAGAGCGCAAAGAAGGCAAAGAAAGGGGATAACCGCAAAGG
>JAAZKR010000185.1 GCA_012799725.1 Oligosphaeraceae bacterium
AGAGCGCAAAGAGCGCAAAGATAACCGCAAAGAGCGCAAAGAACAGCAATTATGCCGTTTTTTACCGCTTATGGGATGACTGTGCAATATTTTAACAAAATACACCAATAACAACACAGTTTATCAGTATTGTAACTGTGCTATATGGGGGTAAATTATATTTACAGAAGAAAGATGAATTTATTCAATATCAGAAAGGATAGGATAATGAGGGCTTTTTTTATCGGGATGTTTCTAGGTACATGTGCTCTTTGGCATTTGTGTGCGGCAGATATTCAAGTGCAGGATTTTCGTGGGAAGCTTACGTGGGGAGTTGTCAGTCAGAAAGTTGCGCCTAGTTCCTACCCCGATTTGGCTAATCGGAATTTTGAGTCCGGGCAGATGCTGTTGAAAATAGCAACGATGATACCGGGAGCGGCAGGAATAGAGGAAGGCCTGCAAGTTGGTGATGTTATTATCAGCATCAATGGTCAGCGGGCGGACACCTTTAATTTCGGCACAACACCCGGCAGCCGGGGAGAACGCCTTGAGCCGGGGGATGTGCTTAAACTCGAGATTTATCAGGTGCGAGACAAAGAAGCCTCAGTCGTCGAAAAGCAATGTGTCCTACAAAGATATTTTGAAACCGAAAAGGTGGGGTATCAGGAGCCGGAAGCGGCAGCAGAATACGCAGACATAGCATCCTTGCATCAAGATTTGGCCATGGGAATCATAAGCGAAGCCGGCTGGGAGGATGATTTTCAGGATTTGTTGCAGCGCCTGATCAATATAGATCTGTTCCAGGATCGCTATCGTTTGCCGGTGTTCAGCTACTTGGTGCGAAATCCATTCAAGCTGGAAGCGGTCAGCAGATCATTTACGCGCCGAGTGCAGGAAGCAGAAACCGACCCTGAAAAGCTATTGTCGTTTTCACAGTATGCGTTATCTTTTGACCCCTCAACGGAGCGCACAAAACAGCTTTCTTTTGCCGGCGGTGATCTAAATGCACACCTGGACTACATAGAGGCAGTTTTATCAGAAGCCGCTCAATATAATATGGCCGCTCTGGCAAAACTCCCGGAAGCGGATGTAAACTATATTAAGCAATACCGTGATGAATTGCTGGATAGCTTTATTGCCTGGAAAATGCTCAGCTATGAACCTGATGTGGAGCGGATTCAGCGCTCTCTGCAAGTGCTTCGTCTGGCCGAGCAGGTAGACCGGAATGAGTTATTTCGTCAAGCACGGATTGCTATTCATCTGATAGCCCCGGAATTTCTGGCTTCTTTGCAGCAGGCGGCAGCTGGCAGCGAAGAAAAAGCTATTATTGCAACACGCGAGACCCCTTTCGGCAATATTCTGATTGCAGGAAAAGCCGATAATATTCACCAGAACGACTATGCGGTGATTTATGATCTTGGCGGAAACGACCAGTATTTTAACAATCAAGGCGGATCCATGCCGGGAAAGATTCCGACAGCGGTGGTGGTAGATTTTGACGGCAATGACGCCTGGGAAAGTACGGATGCCCTGACTCAGGGCAGTGGCAATCTTGGTGTGGGCATACTACTCGATCTTCAGGGGGATGACCAGTATATTGGCATAAGAAATATTCAAGGTGCTGCTTTTGCAGGTGTCGGCATGTTAATGGATTTATCCGGCAATGATACTTATCGGGGTATACACATGGCGCAGGGTGTGGCCTTTTTCGGTGCCGGCATTTTGGTTGACAAGCAGGGCGATGACCGCTATGAAGCACATCAAAATGCGCAAGCAGTCGGTTTTGTTCGAGGTATAGGCCTGCTTAGCGACGGCGCCGGTGATGATTCCTATTACTGCAAAGGCAGTAAGCAGACCGGCTATCGTACCCGTGGGCATTATGAAGGCTGGGGACAGGGCATGGGCTTTGGCATTCGCCCTTATGCGTCCGGTGGAATCGGAATTCTCTTTGATCAAAGCGGCAGAGACCGCTTTGAAGCAGGTACATTCAGTCAGGGCGGTGGATATTATTACGCACTTGGTATTTTTGCAAATGCCGGCATGGAAGATGATGTTTACATTGGCACACGTTATGCTCAAGGCTTCGGGGTACATCAGGCTCTCGGCGCATTTCTCGAGTTTGGCGGCAATGATACTTATCAGACGCGGATGGCGGTGGCACAAGGACTGGCCTGGGATGAAGCCATCGGTCTGTTTATTGATGAACAGGGCGATGATTACTATCATGGAGGCAGTGGTTTCAGCCTGGGGGCGGTTTCACATAATGCCCTGTGCATGTTCCTAGATAAACAAGGAAATGACCGCTATGAAGGCGTACGCCCGGCAGCTGCCAGCAGTAATTCCTATCACGGAGGAACCTCACTGACTATCTTCATCGATGACGGGCAGGGGCAGGATCAATATCTGAAACGAGATAATAATAGCATACAAACCGAAAAACAAAATAGCATCTTCATAGACCGCTGAATCCCGATAACGCTGAATTTATTAGGTGGGATTTGACGCTCCATACCGTCCACTTAACTTACGTTTTGTGGGAGGCCATTGGTTTAGCTTTGTCCTTTGTTCTAAAAAAGCAGTCAAAGCTGAGGTTTAGGCCTAATGGCTTTATTCTCAGATGGTTGCAAGATTTATGCTGTTCGCCCTGTTGGTGACAGGGTGTTTTCCGTGCTGCCATTGCTCGATTTCTTCTTGTTGTCAAAGATTTGCTGGCAACTTTTCTTTAATCGTTGTCATACAATCTCTTTCAAAGTGGCCTCACTCGGCTTCCTCTCTGGTAGATACGGCAAATTTATCATGAAGTGGC
>JAAZKR010000186.1 GCA_012799725.1 Oligosphaeraceae bacterium
AACCCGAGGCAGGCTCACCCCCTAAGATCAGCGCCTGGAAGGCGCCACTTCATCAGGACGAACAGCATAAATCTTACAACTATCTGAGAATAAAGCCATTAGGACTAAACCTCAGCTTTGGCTGTTTTTTTTAGGTTTATAGGTGGCTGTAACGGCACCGAGTTATTCTTGAATTTCTAATATCTATGATTGGGCGTTTTTGGACGGAAGGCATTTTTTGTATATTTTACGCTTAGGCGTCCATATTTCAGGCTTGTTACCTCGACTATATCAAAGCGCTGTTTGAGTTTGAAGTTGCCAATATCACGCATGTATCTACGCGCTGCCCGTATAATATGACGTTTTTTTTCGGCATTTACAGCTTCGGCAGGTCTTGTTCCCGGTTTATAGCGTCTGGTTTTCACTTCGACAAAGCAAAGCACCTCTTCGTCTCTAGCGACTATATCTATTTCATAATGCCCGCTTCGGTAATTGCGGCATAGTATTTCCAACCCTAGTTGCTGCAATTTATAAGCAGCGGCTCTTTCGCCGCGTCTGCCCAAGCGCAGGTGCTTGCGTCGCAGTCGGGCATAGAGCAAGCTTTGTAACTGGCTCGATAATTTGGCACTCAAGGACTTCATGCAAAGGGGAGGCGACGAAAGCGGTTTCCGAGGGTTAAGTATTAGCCGGATATTTACATTTTCAGGAAGCGTGCGAATTCCTGCACCGGCACTGCCCCGTTACACAGGGACTGCACCCGGTTTCTCAGGCCGTAGTCATCAGTTACAATCCAGCTTATTTGCTTGGGATCGGATATTTTTTTCTGCAACATATCCACCAAGTAGTTGTCGGCATTTTGTTCTTCTTGTTTTTTGCCGGCGAAATGCAATGAGAGGTTATTTCCGATATTCTCAATGCTGTCCATTTCTTCCACACTGTCAAAAACCAGTGATATCTGCCGGAAAAGATTTACTTTGCTTTTACATTTTTCAACGAGTAATTTTCTGGTTTCGGCCTGTCCTTTGGCTTTTATTCTTTCCTGCCACTCCGGCGCACATAGCATCAGGTTGCATGCATCCACATAGATATTTATGCGCTTGAAGTCGGCGACATGCTGTGCAATACTCCATATTTCATTGCATTGCGGCGTGTCTATGTTGTTTTTATCTTTTGTTTGCGTCAGTATATGTCCATGCGTCTTGCTTTGTTTTTCCAGTATGTCATTGAGCTTTTCTTGTTCAGCGGCAGTAAGTAATTGCTGCCATTGTTTTTGACTTAGAAATTCTTTGATTTCCAGTAATTTTTCGGTAGCATCCCGATTATCCAGCCTGACGGTTTTAATCATGTTTTCGATGCGGAAAGGGATGCTGTCCAGCGACAATGCTTCTGGTTCTTCGTTCAGGGTTTTTCTGAGTTCATACAATTTGGCATTGCATTCTTTGTCCAGCTCGTATAGTTCGTCGTCGAGTACTATGGCGTCATTGATGGCCATGCGCAGTTGTTCCTGCTGGGCTTGTAGTTGGTGCAGCTTTTGCAGGAGCTCATGTCTCATTCCAAAGCGTGTATTTATCTCGGCCTGTCTTTGCAATGCTTTGTCTATGCGCCGGCTTAAGCTGACGGCCATTTCTGTGTCTTGGCGCAGGTTATTTTCTTCGCCTGGTTTATAGCCAAGTAATTGTTGCATCACAGCCCGGTGAATTTCCTCCGCCTCACTTTGTGCTTTCTGTACTTGCTCTTCGCATTCTTTTTGCCACAGCTTTTCCTGGTTAATTAATTCTTCCTCTTGTTGCTGACTCATGAGAGCCATGGTATCCTGCGCCTGTTGCTTCTGGCGCTGCATTTGTTCCAGCTCATTTTTATATGATTTCAGCTGTTTGCGTAATTCCGCATTTTTATTTTGTTCAGCCTTGAGCTGCTTCGGTTCTATGCCAGGAGCAGGTTTTGCCAGTCCGGGTTCACTTGCGAAGCAAGACAACGCTTCGGCCAGGTCTTTGTCCGCCGGCTTGCTGCTATTTTGCTTTTGCCATAAGGAAGGGCAGCTCATGAGTCTTTCGCTGAGCCGATACAGAGCTTCACTTTTATTATCCATGTAAAGCCCCATGATAAGCATGCGCGGATCCGCTAGGGACTCTATGATCTTACGCCAATTCTTGAGCAGGTATTTTTCATCTAGCATTTGTGAAGCCAAGCAGACATTACGCCATGGGCGTCGCCGGCTAAGCTCACATAAAAAGGGCTGCACCAGGAAGTCTTGCTGGGAGAGCAGGTTAAGCAAGCGCTGCTGCACAATGGCGTTGTCAAAGGCATTAGCATTGATCTTGAAGCCGCCCTGCTGCATGAGATGATGAAGCTCATCCAGGTTTTTAAGCGCATTATATAGGTTCTGGCTATTGGTATTTTGCAGCAACCATTGTAAGATGTTAGGGTTGATTTTAGTCATATGTTTTCAATTTTGCCGATACTATTATAATACGCTCCTAAGCCAGCTTCGCATTTAGGTATAACGCCGTCGAAATAGCAGCAAACTGTTTTTTTTGACTTCGCGCGTGCAACATATACACAATAGGCTGTCAAATGCGGAATGCAAATCGGTTTTTGACGGCTAGGCGGCAGCAAAAACAACTTTCCTAAAAGATCATATGTTGATTGTCAATAACTTGCAAAAAATATGAGAAAATTAGTTTTGAAGACACATTCATCCCATAGGCAGCAAAAAACGGGCATATTTAGCCGGATTTCACGCTTGGGCAAACCTATTTTTTCAAAAATCCATTTTCGATTTTTTGATTTTTCGCCGCTCGATATGGAGGCTGCGGGCAAGATCAGACAACTGAAGCTCAGGTTCAAAAAAAACGAGCGTTATTTTTTCTTCATCTGA